>JANOJI010000437.1:0-4217 GCA_031408175.1 Ilumatobacteraceae bacterium | reverse complement strand
AACCTCTACGGCCCGCACGACAACTTCGACCTCACCAGCGGTCATGTGCTGCCGGCCCTCATCCGCAAGTTCCACGACGCCAAGGCGACCGGAGCGACCGAGGTCGAGATCTGGGGCACCGGCTCACCGATGCGCGAGTTCTTGCACGTCGACGACCTGGCCGATGCTTGCCTGCACCTCATGCAGCACTACAGCGAAGACAGCCACATCAATATCGGCACGGGCGTCGATCTGTCGATCCGCGAACTCGCCGAGAAGATCCGAGATCTGGTGTACCCCGAGGCCGAGTTGCAGTTCGACACCTCGAAGCCCGACGGCACGCCACGCAAGGTGCTGGATGTCACCCGACTCACGGCCACCGGTTGGAAGCCCAAGATCGACCTCGACACCGGTATCCGCGAGACCTACCAGTGGTTCCTCGACCAAGAAGCAGCGAACATCGTCATGCGCGGCATCGACACGTTGGCTGCTGCAGGAGCCTGAGGTAGCCACACAGCGCCGTGTCACCCCGGTCCATTGGGCGCGATTTCGGAAGCCCGCCTACCGATTTCGCGCCCGTACAGCCTGTTCGGGCGCGAAATCGGAACTGGCACTTCTGATATCGCGCCCGACAGTCGTGGCGGCGGCGCGAACAGCCACCGATCGGCGCATCGGCACCGATCCCGTCGTGGGCAGTTCGGAGGTTGCCTCGCAGTCGAGGCAACGTTTGAGCCGGGCATCGGGTGTTTGTGCTGAGGCGGGCAGAAGGCGCGTGCTCCGACGAGGGTCTTGGGCCTGCAGGCCGGTGTGTCACGTCAGCCGGAGGTGCTGTCGATCAGGGCGCGAGCGACTCTGGTCTCGAGTTGGGCGGGGTAACGCTGCACACCCGCGGATAGGTCGGCGGTACGCCCCTGGAGGATCGCGTCGAGACCGAGCAGCATGATCGCCGCGAAGGGATCGAACAGTTGCGGTGCTGCAGTGCCCAGACCAGCCGCCAAGTTCACGAGGCTGCCGCGGTTGAGCAGATGCACGCGTCGGCCGTTCACCTCGTACCGTGCGAGATGTCGACGCAGGTCGGTGTGGGGATGCTGGTTTAGCCAGTCGACATCGATCTCACGATTGCTGTGGCCGACGTTCATGAGGATCGCGTCGTCGGCGAGGCGCTCGATCTGTGCCGCTCCGAGCACGCCATCGAAACCGGTCGCGGTGACAATCACGCTGGCTCTACGAACGGCGTCATCGAAGTTGGCCACGCGGCAGCCGTGGTGCTGCGCCTGGACCAGGCGGACTGGGTCGAGGTCGACCACCGTGACGTTGGCGCCCAGATCGCGGGCGCGCAGGGCAACGCCCTGACCGACAGGGCCGAACCCGACCACGACGATCTCGCGGCCGTACAGCGACAGACCCGTGATCGCCGTGAACGCCGGCCACGTCTCGGCGCCGACGTGATGACGATTGTGAATGAGATCCTTGAGTGCGATCCCGTTCCAGTCCAGGACCGGGAATGGAATATCGAGGCCGGCCAAGCGGTGCAACCCGGTCGTGGTCGCCTCAAGCGCACCGGCGGGCCGGTAGCCCGCCGCCGCCGTCGCCACGATCAGCTCACCGCCCATGTCGCACAGCGCGTCGGCCGGTTCGCTCGCCAGCCACGCCAGTGCGTTGGCGTGCTCCACCGCCGACATGCCGGCGTGGCCACGGATCTCGACGCCCATCGAGGCGAGATGTGTTGCGGTGCGGTCGTCGGTGCTGTCGAGGTTGCATGGCGCCATTCGGACCCGCGCCCCGGCTTCGACGAGCGGACCGACGATACAGATGGTGTCGGGCACGATGTGCTGGTGACAGGCCACGGTGCGGCCCGACAGGTCCGAGGCCGCGACCTCCGTCCCCAACGCGGTGGTGATCGGGTTCGTCCACGCAATCCATTCAAGCTCTGCGGAGTCCATAGCTCCAGTACATCACGGGAGCGCCGATCACGTCGCCGTGGAAAACCGCCAACCAGGCGTTGCGGTGTGTGTTGCGACGCACCCGGCTCAACTCGTGTGCCACGACTGAAAGTCGCGCGACTCGACGCGGACGGTGAATCAAGTCCAACTCATTCATGACGCGAAGGACGCAGTAGGCCAGGCGGTCAGCCCGCTGCCTTGAGCGGGCCGACCAGGTCCTACAGCGATCTGGGCGATCCTCGGGCCCCGTCTGGCCCGAGGATCGGATCGCGCTCGCCCGACGATTCTGGAGCTGATCGGTCGCGTCCAGATCGCGGCAATCTCAAACGGTGCTGCCGCAATGGCGGAGTTCGAAGCGCAGGCCAAGCTCTTAGCAGAAACGCTGCCGCAGCTCGGAGAACTACACAGCGAAGCCGGTGAAGCCTGTGGCGCCGTGAACCGCACACAGTTCTACTTCGGTCCGTTTCCCAGTTCGGATGCTGCACGGGATGCGTGCTTCAGCATTGGTCAGCTGCTGCACGACAACATCACCACGTTCACCACATTTCAGAGCCAGGGCCAGATTGTGTACCCGTACTACCGCAACGAGCCCGGAGTCAGCGTGAAGGGCAGCGACGGCGAGACGTTGCTCTGCAGCCCGAGCCAATAAATGATCTCATCGGTGTAACACCAACACCGACCGTGATACACTTTCCGGGATGCCGACTACTCGCCCTCGACATCTGCTCACCGAAACCGACGACATCGCCGAGGCAATCGATGCTGCCGCGGCTCTCTACCCGACCGCGACACGTGCTGATGTCTTACGTCACCTGATTCAACTCGGGTTCGAGACCGTTGCCGAGCGGCAAGCATCGCATCGGACTGTCGTCAGTGACCGCGCCGGGCGCTATCCCGGTCTGTACTCGACTCGCTATCTCGACGACCTGCGCGAGGATTGGCCAGGGTGATCGTCGTTGATGCGAGCGTGCTGATTGCGTACCTCGACTCCGACGATGCGCATCACGGCACCGCCGTCGAGCTGCTCGCAAACTCCACGCCACCACTGATCGTGCATCCGATCACCGCTGCAGAAGTGTTGGTGGCGCCCACAATGCGAGGCATCGCGGACAAGGTCTGGGCCGATCTCGTCGCTATCGGCGTCGCGATCGACGACACGCCCATCGACCCACAACAGCTGGCCCGGCTGCGCGCCGACAGCCGCTGCAAAACGCCCGACTGTTGCGTGATCGCCAGTGCGGTCAACCACGACGCGGCTGTCGCCACATTCGACCAACGTCTCCGCAAACTCGCCGAGTCTCGCTGAGCGTCCCCCGAGGTCGCCGGCCTCGGTGATCTCCGCACGAATCCAGCCGGGCGCACCGCCCCGCCGTCGGGCGCCGGGGACATGGGCTGCGAACCGATGGGATGCCCGCGAGCCTCACGCCATTGCGCCTGGTGGTAGCGCAGCATTCGACGGAAGTCCGTCTGATCTGGTCGCCGCGTCACCCGGTCGCTCGGTTCCCAGCAATGCGCGGCCTTCGAGATCCTGCTGACAGGGCGTTGCACTCACGTCGACATCGCGGCCTCGCGCAGCGAGGGTACGGTGGCCGGTCGGGGGTGCAGTCGTCATGTCCACGGTTGAGCTCGAACATGTCACCGTCCAGCGTGCTGGAATCACGCTGCTCGACGACGTGGGCCTGTCTGTCACCGATGGCGAGCTCATCGGGGTGATCGGTGCTTCCGGGGCGGGCAAGACGACGCTGCTTCGAGTGATCGCCGGTCTCGAACCCGTGGCGTCCGGCACGATCTGGATCGACGGGGTCGACGTCACTGACGCCCCACCCGCTGAGCGCAACGTCTCGATGGTGTTCCAAACGCCGGCACTCATTCCGCATCGCGATGTCGAGGGCAACATTGCGTTTCCGCTCGAGATCCGACACCAACAGAAGGCAGAGATCGCCACGCGGGTCGCGGCCGAGTCGCGGGCGCTACACATCGAGGCCTTGCTCGCTCGGTCACCTCACTCTCTGTCGGCAGGCGAAGCCCAACTCGCGCAGGTCGCGCGGGCGTTGGTGCGGATGCCTGCGCTGCTGCTCCTCGACGAACCGCTCGCTCGCCTCGACGCGACACTTTCCCAACACATGCGACTCGAATTGCGGTCGCTACAACAGGGCTACGGAGTGACCACGTTTCTGGCAACCAACGACCCCGTCGAGGCAATGGCGTTGCCCGACCGACTCGTCGTGGTCGACGCCGGTCACGTGGTGCAGGTCGCCGAGCCGATCGACGTGTACGAGCGACCGGTCAACCTGG
>JANOJI010000400.1:0-2751 GCA_031408175.1 Ilumatobacteraceae bacterium | reverse complement strand
GCTTCGGCGGCGGCAGCGGCTGCAGCTGACGCGGCCTCGACGGCTGCTTCAGCCTCACCAGGCGTGGCATCGGGGTTGTTCTCGTAGTACTCGGCCCACGCGGCCTCGCGCTCGGCATCGTCGCCGCCGGCGGTCCAGTTGCCGTGCTCGTCGATTTCGAAGTGCTGGCGGTACTCCTCGGCCAACTCGCCACCCTCGGCGGCCTGCTTGATCGACAGGCTGATGCGGCGACGGGCGAGATCGAGGTCGATGATCTTGACCCACAACTCCTCGCCGGGGGTCACGACCTGCTCGGGCGCCTCGACGTGATGGGTGCTCATCTCGGAGATGTGCACGAGACCTTCGATGCCATCACCGACCTGCACGAACCCGCCGAACGGGACGAGCTTGGTGACACGGCCGTAGACCAGTTGGCCCACTTCGTGGGTGCTGGCGAACTCCTGCCACGGGTCCTGCTGGGTGGCCTTCAGCGACAAGCTGATGCGCTCGCGCTCGAAGTCGACATCCAACACCTGCACGGTGACGGCGTCGCCCACGGCGACAACCGCGCCTGGGTGGTCGACGTGCTTCCACGACAACTCGCTGACGTGGATGAGACCATCCATGCCGCCGAGGTCGACGAAGGCGCCGAAGCTGACAACACTGGAGACGACACCTTCGCGGATCTCGCCGGGCTTGAGGTTGGTCAAGAAGCTGTCGCGGGACTCCTTCTGCGTCTCTTCGAGGAATGCTCGACGGCTGAGCACGACGTTGTTGCGGTTCTTGTCGAGCTCGATGATCTTGGCCTGCACGGTCTTGCCGATGTACGGAGCGAGGTCGCGAACACGACGCAGTTCGACCAGCGATGCGGGAAGGAAGCCACGCAGACCGATGTCGACGATCAGGCCGCCCTTGACGACCTCGATCACCGGACCCTCGACCATGCCGTCGGCTTCCTTGATCTTTTCGATCGTGCCCCACGCCCGCTCGTACTGCGCACGCTTCTTGGAGAGCAGGAGCCGGCCTTCTTTGTCTTCCTTCTGGAGGACAAGTGCTTCGATCTTCTCGCCGAGCTTGACGATCTCGTGCGGGTTGACGTCGTTGCGAATGCTGAGCTCGCGGGCGAGGATGACGCCTTCGCTCTTATAGCCGATGTCGAGGAGGACTTCGTCCTTGTCGATCTTGACGACGGAGCCGAACACCAGCTGACCGTCTTCGACTTCGACCATCGTGCCTTCGATGGCATCGGCGAAGGACATGCCCAAGTCATCTTCGGTGACTTGGCGGGGCTGATAATTCCCTTCTTCGTCGAAGGTGCCCATGGCACCGCTGGCTACGGAGAAGGTCGTGGTATCGGACAAAGGACAATCGCTTTCGTATCGCACTACAAGAATGGCCCGGCGAATTCCGGACCCAGTGACGATACCAGCGCAGATTGCGGCCTCCATCAGCGACGAAGGGCGATCACCAAGAATTCAGCTGACTCGGTGGACGGGGTCGTCCGGTCGTACCTGCCCGGTTCGACGCTCCAGAGGTCGATGACGTCGAGTCCGACCCGGTCGCACATCAGGCGCAGCTCACGAGGTGTGAAGCACGCCGTCCACAGATCGACGTCCGCCGCCACGCCGGCTTCGTCACGAACTTCGGTGCGTTCGCGATTGACTCCGGTAGCAGCATCGAACGTGGCCGCTTCGTGGTACTTGACAGCGAAGTAGCTGCTGAAGGCGGACAAAGCCATCATCCCGCGGGGCTTCAACGCACCGGCGATGCCCGACAGCACCGCCTCGTTCTCGCCATCTGCGGTCATCAACCCAAAGGCTCCCTGGCACAGGCAGATCGCCGCGTCGAACTCGTCACGGAATGGCAGTGAGCGGGCGTCGAGCCGCTCGAACGTCGCCCCCTCCGGCGCCGATTCGTTGGCGATGTCGATGAACCGCTGGCTGATGTCGATGCCATGCACCACCAGTCCCCTGCGTGCAAGTTCATGAGCATGCCTTCCGGGACCGCACCCGACGTCGAGCACGCGCGCCCCTGCCTGCAGCCCGAGCGCCTCGACGACGAAGTCGATCTCCTGCACCGTTCCCTTGGTGAACGAATACCGAAGGTACGCCGACCCGAGATGCTCGGCGATCGGCTCGAACCAGTGGCTCATAGGGCTGGTTCAGCCGTCGACGTTCCAGCTCACCATCTCCAGCTGACCCTCCAGCACGGCGAAGGTGATGATGACGGGCTGTGTCGACTGCTCGAACTCAGCAGTCAACCGAAATTGCATCAGGTCGTGGCGACCAAGCGGCGACACGTCAGCGTCGAGGACCTTGCGGTGATCGGTGATGGTGTAGTTCCCGGTGAACGCACCGAGTGCGCCGTCGATGACGTTCAGCAGCTCATCGACCTCCTGGGTGTTGGTCACGCCCTGTGCGAACAGCGCTTCGACTCGCTCGGTCGTCGGATCCTCGAACGTCGCCATCACCTCGCCAATGCGCGGCACCATGTCTCGATCGACCTCGAGGCCACCGAGACGGTCACCCGGCGGCGTCTCAGACAGGCGCGCGGCGGTGCCGACCACACCACCGACGAGCGCAGCGACTCCAACGACCAGCGCGAGCGCGCCCCGCGTACCCGAACGTCGCCGCCCGGAGCGTTCCGCTTCCGCCGCTGCGGCCCGCAGCGAGACGACGCGGGTATGGGCGACCATGTCTCCGACACGGTGCTTCTCCGGTGTGGCCAGCACACAGATGAACCCAACGAGATAGAACGCAGGCAACGCGTCGA
>JANOJI010000378.1:0-5930 GCA_031408175.1 Ilumatobacteraceae bacterium | reverse complement strand
TGTCGCCGCCGTCCATGAATGTTCGAACGAGTACCGCGAGCAGGGATCCGAGGGCAAGTCCGATGGTCGCGTACAGGAACAGTCGGAACATCACATCGCGGATCTGTCGTCCGGTCGAGACCTGGTTGACCAGGCTGATGGAGTGCTCCGCGGTAGGTTCGTCGTCGCGCACGTCGGTGACGCTCATTCGTACACCTCACGAAACCGGCGAACGATTCGGATGCTGAAGATGTTGAGGATCAGCGTCACCACGAATAGATAGGAACCCACCGCGAAGATGGTCTTGTAGCCGGTTGATCCCGTCGCTAGGTCACCGCTCCCGGCACTCCCGATGAACGCCGTCATCGTTTCCATCCCTTTGCCCGGATTCTTGCTGATGTTCGGCTGCGCGCCGGACGCGAGGATCGCGATCATGGTCTCTCCGACCGCACGCGAGATCGCCAGGACCGTCGCCGCGACGATGCCAGAAATGGCCGCCTTGAACACGACCCTCGTACACACCTCGCGTTTGGAACTGCCCAATGCATAGGCGCCCTGGCGCAGTGAGTGCGGTACGGCTGCCATGGCGTCCTCGCTGAGCGACGCCACGATCGGGAGGATCATGATGCCGGTTACGATGCCGGCACCCAGCGCGCTGTATGCACCCACATCGCCGATCGGCCAGAAGCGCTTCACCAGCTTCGGGTTGACGAAGTTGAGAGCGAAGAAACCAAACACGATCGTGGGGACACCCGCGAGCAGTTCGAGAATCGGCTTGACGACCTTGCGCACGCCGGGTCGGGCGTACTCGCTCATGTAGAAGGCCGCACCCAAACCGGCAGGCAGCGCAATGAGGATCGCGATGAACGTAACCCACAACGTGCCGAGCACGATCGGCCACACACCGAATCTGGCCGGCTCGAACAATGGCGCCCACCGGGTCGATGTAAAAAACTCCTTGACCGACACCACGCTGAAGAACTCACGGGTCGGTTCGAACAACGACATCACGATCAACACGGTCGTCACCACCGACAAGGCGGCGGCAGTACCGAGCACGGCTTTCGCCACGACCTCGGTGTGTTGCCGCCGCCTCAGGGCACCCGTGGCCCGAAGGCTCACGGGTGCCCCTGTGGAATGCGCAGTTGCAGTCATGGCCACGTTCTAGCGCAGCTCAGCCCTGCAGCACTTCAGCAAGTTCTGTTGCCTGCTCCGCCTTCTGATCATCGGAGAGCGCGACGAACAAGGCCTCCTCGGAGAGGCTGTCCTGGTTCTCCACGTAGAAGTTGACAAAGGCCTTGACCTCCGGGCGCTCGGCCGAGGCCTTCTTGACGTAAACCAGCAGCGGTCGTGCCAGCGGCGTATATGTCCCGTCGAACACGGTTGCAGCCGACGGAGCGACGCAACCGCTGCCTCCGTCGATCTCAATCGGCTTGACCTTGTCAAGGTTCGTTTCGAGGTAGCTGAATCCGAAGTATCCGATCGCACCCTTGTCACCGTTCACACCCGTCACCGTGACGTTGTCGTCCTCGGTCGGGTTGTAGTCGGTACGGCTTGCCTTCGCCTCACCGTTGATCTCCTCGGTGAAGTAGTCGAACGTTCCACTGTCGGTTCCAGCACCGAACAACGTCAGCGCCTGGTCGGGGAACGCCGGGTCGATCTGATTCCAGTTTGTGATCGTGCCTTCAGCCGCTGGCTCCCACATCGTCTTGAGTTGTTCGACGGTCAGACATGTCGCCCAATCGTTCTCGAGGTTCACGACGACAGACAAGGCATCGTTGGCAACCAAGACCTCGTAGAACTCGACTCCGTTGGCCGTGCAGGCCTCGATCTCGGTGTCCTTGATCGGACGCGACGCATTGGAGATATCGGTCTCGCCTGCGCAGAACTTCTCGAAGCCGCCACCCGTACCTGATGTACCAACGGCGACAGTGACGCCACCGTTCGCGTCCTGGAACGACTCGGCCGTCAGCTTCATGAGCGGAGCAACAGTGCTCGAGCCATCGATAGCGATGTCTCCACTGATATCAACCGGAGCTTCAGTGGCAGGTGCTGCGGACGCAGTCGTGGTCGGGTCGCCTGCAGCGGTGCTGCTCGGTTCTGCCGACGTCGCGGCGGGCGCATCCGTTGCGGTGGTGGAATCGGTGTCGTCGCCGCACGCGGTGGCGACGAGTGCCATTGAGATGAAACCGGCGAGTACGAAGCGCCGTTTGATTGTGTTCACGTGTGAGGTCTCCTGTGCGTTGAGTTGAGCAACAGGCGGTGACGGTAGAGGAAGCAGGTGACGCCGAACCCTCGTCAAGGTGAACGGAAGCTGAACAGTCGACCAACGCACGATGGCCTGGAGTCGAGCACCAGTCGAGTCAGGCCCGCGCTGCGGAGTACGGCAACCAGGTGCCTGACTCGAAGTCGTAGAGCTTGCAGGCGCGTGTCGTGCCGACGTATCGGCGGATCGACAACCGCGACGAATGCACCGTCTGCGGGTATGCGGCGGAGATTGCTGCGGCGGCGCGGGGCAGTTGGTCGAAACGAATACGGGCATCGACGTGGTGAGGTACGTGGATGAAGATGTTGTGGAACCACAGGTGATTGACGAGGCGCGGAATCCGCAGGATCGTGGTGGAGTCCATCTGCCCTTTGAACTGCGTCCACTCGCGCCGCGTCCACCACCGAATGTCGGGTGAGACGTGATGCACGTACACGGTCCAGCCGATGATGTGCAGAAACAAAAGGAACGGCACCGCAAACAGCTTGATCGGCAGCCACACGGCACCGACCCAGCCATTGGTGATCGCCCCGATCAGCGCCGTCACACCAACGACCGCCGCAATGAAGGTCCCAAGTGTGATCTTGTCACGAACGATTGCGCCATGGCGTTTGCCGGGTGCGTTGAATCGCCACATCTTGTCCCACCACACGGTGCGCATGAAGTACGCGCCGGAACCAAGCCACGACCATTCCAGACGATGCCGCAGCCGGGCGAGCCGACCGAGCGCTCGATACTCATCCGTCGTCAGCGGATGCCACACGAAGTCGAAGCCTTGCCGGGTTGTGTACCCGTGGTGGATGCGATTGTGGCCGAGGTCCCACGCGGCCTCGACATGCACGCTCGGCGCCATGCACAGCTGAGCGATCACCCGGTTGACGCGTCGCGAATCCACAAGCGCGCCATGCGAGGCGTCGTGGCCGAGTACGAAGAGCCCGGCCACGCCAAGGCCCGCGAGCGGCCAGAGCACCAGCAGCGCCCACCAGCGATCTGTCAACGCCAGTGCAACCAGCGGGATCGCGTACAAGACACAAGCCCGAAGCAGGGCGCGCGCCGCAACAGGTGTCGGCCGTTCGTAACACGACGGCGGGATGATCGCCCGCACGTCGTTGAGTGAATCGGTTCGGGTACGAGGTTGGGCGGTGGCCTCGGCGCTCATCGATGGACGATCATAGGCGACCTTCCTACCGGTCGGTAGGGCCTTGTGGCCCTACCGTGCGTCAGTATTGCGGACCTGGGCAGACGCGGTTACGTTCGTCCCGATGAACGCCGCTCTCGACGCCCACAACAACCCGATGACGGGAGACACCGACACGATCGACCTGTACGACCGCGCCCTCGATCGGTTCGTGCGATTCCATCCCGATGTCGTCGATCTGGCCGGCGAACTCACGGCTCCCGACGCTCCAGCACCGATGTCGATGGCCCTCATGGCCTACCTGAATCTGATGAGCACCGACGCCGACGACCTGGAAGCAGTGCGTCCCCTCTGGCACGCACTGTCGCAGACCGATACAAACGAACGCGAGCAAGCGCATTGTGCCGCAATCGGTGACTGGCTCCACGGGAATTGGCACGACGCTTCAGCTCGCCTCGACGACCTGCTCAGCCGTTGGCCAACCGACCTGCTGGCGCTCATGCTCGGTCATCAACTCGACTTCTTTCTGGGCGACGCCCAGAATCTGCGCGATCGTCCGATCCGATCGCTGCGCGAGTTCGAGCCAGACCATCCTCATGTCGAGTTCGTTCGCGGAATGTCTTCGTTCGGTCTCGAGGAGTCTGGGCACTATGGCCAAGCCCTCGACGCCGGCCTCGCGGCAGTCGATGCCAATCCCGACGATGTCTGGGGCATCCACGCCGTGGTGCACACCTACGAGATGCAGGGCAGAGTCGCCGAGGGAATCGGGTTCCTCTCCTCCGACAGCACCCGATGGGAGAGCGGCAATCTGTTCACAGTGCACAACTGGTGGCACCTGGCCCTCTACCACCTCGAGGCCGGACGGCCCGAGAGATCGCTCGCCATCTACGATGCCGAGATTCATCACGCCGGTTCGGCTGGTGTGCCCATCGAGATGCTCGACGCCAGCGCGCTGCTGTGGCGCCTGTTGCTGGACGGCATCGATACCGGCGACAGATTCGCATCGCTGGCCGACGCATGGTCAGCCAAGGTCTCCGGCGACCCCTGGTATGCATTCAACGATCTCCACGCCGTGATCGCCTTCGCCGGGGCCGGCCGCCGCGACGACATCCGATCGCTGATCGAGACCCAGCAGCGATGGATCGAGACGGCAGACGGCAGCAATGCCAGAATGACCGCGGAAATCGGCCTGCCGGCATGTCGTGCCGTGCTGGCCTTCGTCGAGAACCGTGACGACGACGTGATTGCCGAGCTGATGCCGATTCGGCGCACGCTCCATCACTTCGGTGGCTCGCACGCGCAGCGCGACGCGCTGCAGCGCACACTGCTCGAGTCGGCGCTCAGGGCTGGTTGCTACGAACTGGCGCGCGCCCTCACCTCCGAGCGACTCGGGGTGCGCGAATCGAGCGTGTACGGCTGGAGCCAACGTGCACGAGCGCTCCGTGGCCTTGGCGATTCCGTCGCTGCCGAAACTACGGAGCAACGCGCCACCGCCTATCGAGCAGGATTCCTGGTGGAATAGGACGATGTAGGATTCGACCATGCAGCTGTCACCCCACGAGCAAGAACGTCTGCTCGTGCATGTTGCAGCCGAGGTGGCCGACAAGCGCCGCTCGCGTGGCTTGAAGTTGAACTACCGGAGACCGTCGCAATCTTGACGTCGTGGGTGTACGAGGCCGCCCGCGATGGCCGCACGGTGGTGGACCTGATGGATTCGGGATGCCGGGTGCTGACCCGCGACGACGTGATAGAGGGAATCGCCGAGATGGTCGACGAGGTGCAGGTCGAAGCGACCTTCCCTGATGGCACCAAGCTGGTCACCTTGCACCAGCCGATTCGCTGAGGATCCGGTGATTCCCGGCGAGATCAGCGGCCCGGAAGGCACCATCGAGCTCAATGCCGGCCTGCCTCGTACAGCCCTCGATGTGGTGAATGGCGGTGACCGACCCGTCCAGGTTGGTTCGCACTACCACGTCGCCGAAGCCAACCCGGCGTTGCTGTTCGACCGCACAGCGGCGCGGGGCCAGCGGCTCGACATCCCCGCCGGCACCTCGGTGCGTTTCGAACCCGGCATTGCGCGCACCGTCGCCCTGGTGTGCTGGTGGCGATGAGGCCGTGTTCGGTGGCGGCAAAGTGATCCGCGAGTCAATGGGCCAGTCAGGTCGCACGCGCGCCGAGGGCACGCCCGTTCTGGTCATCACCGGAGCGTTGATCCTCGATCATTGTGGTGTGGTCAAGGCCGACATCGGCTAGTCAGCTGATGCACGGCGTTTGATGACTGGCGCCCCGCATAGGGGCCGGAGTCGTCAGACGCTGGGTCAACCAGGGAGACTGGCCTCGATGGCACCGACGAGGCCGGGATCCTCGGGCGTCACGGTCGGGGAGAACCTGGTGATGGTTCCGTCAGGAGCGATCAGGAACTTCTCGAAGTTCCAGCGGATGTCGCCGGTGTGGCCCTCGGCATCGGCCGTCACCGTGAGGGCCGAGTAGATCGGATGACGATCATCGCCGTTGACGTCGATCTTCTCCATCAGCGGAAACGTCACG
>JANOJI010000377.1:0-6172 GCA_031408175.1 Ilumatobacteraceae bacterium | reverse complement strand
CGATCCCCGCCCGCCCCACTATGATCTAGCTGGTATTATAGTGTTATCCACAGGGATAGTTGAGACCTTTGGTGGGCTCCATCCAACATAAATCCAACTTTTATCCAACACGCGCACTACGATCTCGGCGGGGCTGGCCTGCGAACAGCGCCAGGAATGCGCGTGCGGTCACCCGGCGCGTGGGAGTTGATTGTCGAGGCCGGGCGGGACCCGGTCACCGGCAAACGCCGGCAGGCGAGCCGCATCTTCAACGGAACCTTGACGGAGGCGAAGAAGGCACGAGCGGCGCTGATCACCGAGGTGAGCAAGGGACGGCACACCGGCACGAAGGCGACGATGAGTGATCTGTTCGACGATTGGATCGTCGAGCTGCAGCGCAAGGGCCGGTCACCGAACACCGTTCACGGCTACGAGAAGATCTACAACCACAACATCAAGCCGACGCTCGGTCGCATGGCGGTCACCAAGGTGACGACCAAGACGCTCACCGATCTCTACGGCGAGCATCAGCGGCGCGGGCTGTCGGCGCGCAGTGTGCACCACATTCATGGCTGTCTCTCGTCGATGTTCACGCAGGCGTGCCGGTGGGGATGGCGCGACTCGAACCCGGCGCAATGGGCTGAACCACCGTCGATCCCGAACATCACACCGGTGGTGCCCACTCCCGAGGAAGTGCGCGCCCTGATCGATGCCGCCGAGCAGTCAAGGCGACCGGAGTACGCGCGCGCGATTCTGGTCGCTGCCACGACCGGGTTGCGGCGGGCGGAGTTGTGCGGCTTGCGACGATGGCGTGACTTGGACTTGGAGCGCGGCCTGATGCGCGTGTCGACGTCGGTTGTCTTGCTGCCGGGACGCCCGCTCGGCGAGATCCCGACGAAGAACCGGCGAGTACGGATACTCGCCGTCGATGACCTGACCGCCTCAGTCCTGAGAGCTCAGATCCAGATGGTCGAGGAGCGGGCGCACGCCGCCGGTGTCGAGCTGGTCGCCGTTCCGTATGTCTTCACCGACGCCGCCGATGGTTCGGAGCCGTGGAAGCCCGATGCGGTCTCGAGGTACTTCGCTCGGCTGCGGGCCCGGATCGGGTTGGAGCATCTTGACTTCCACTACCTCCGCAAGTTCATGGAGACCTACGGCCAGGAGATGGGCTACTCGGTCTCTCAGGTGGCGATGCGCGCCGGCCACGACCCAACGGTCGCAGCGAGGCACTACAGCGGCCGAGTGGCCGAGACCGATCGCGCGTTGGCGAAGGCGGTGGCGTCGCTTCTGCGGCCGACGGAGAGTTGACATCGATCGCTCCAATCGCCCTGCAACCAGCTTCCGAGGCGATCAGATCGCCGGCTATGTGAGCGCTTCTCGATGCTGCTCGGGTGTTCTGTGCGTGGGCGACTGAACGTTCTGTATCAGCGGTTCAAGGCGCGTGTACTGCTTGCTTCGCCTATTCCAATGGTGGCAGCTCCGCCCGGAGCAAAGGGTTGCCGCTGCCGTGCGGGCGAAGCACATCAAACAGCTCGCGACCAACTCTGAAAAGGCGGACGTCCGGGTGAAGATTTCAAAAGGAAATGCCTGGTGTCTCGACGAGCGAACCGGTCGCCCGCATGGACAGGAAGCCTGCTTATGCGTCGCCCAAAGGTTGCTCGCGAAAGCGGACCGCTCCGGCTTTGGGGCCGTCCGTGAGTTCACGCGTGCTTGCCCACGATCGAGATCCTTATCCCGATTCCGGGTCGCAACAGAGCAACGCACGCGATCCGCCTCCACCTGCGTTCGAGAGTTGACGCGGAGCCTACCCAGCCGGTCTCAAAGTCGGTCGCTGGAACATCGTCGAGGCTGCGATGTCGGGTTGAAACACACGGGCATCTCGGATGACCGCTCTCTGCGTCGAGATGGGCCCGCGGCCACTTCCCAACGAGCAGGCCGCGCTCAAGTGCTTGTCCTCCTGGTGCGATCATTGGCCCCGAAAGGCACCGTCCAGGAACAGTGGGGTGGATGAACCGCTGGAAGCCCGCCCTCAACGCCTTCCATCACCTTTCAACGGTCGCCGCTTCTGAGGCCGTGTAGAATCAATCAACAACCAATGCGCCGGAGGCAGTTACACCAACTTCCTGACAAACCCACCAACTTCCTGCCAGACCGCATCGTCGATTCGATATGCCCGGGGAAGGCAGCGGAGGATTTTTCAGGCCTGAGTGGAGCGCTTGACTAAACCACTCGACAGGCACAGAGTTCGTGGCGGAGGTGGCTGATGGTCGCTGAATTGACATCGCCGGGGCCACGGGCAGTCGATCGACCGGTTGTGCGCTACGGGGTTCCGGTCGTGCTCTTGTCCGCTGCGGCGCTGGGTTGGTGGTGGTCTGTCCGGATGGCGGAGGAGATGCGTGCAGGTGGCATGTCTGGTATGGGCATGTCGACGGAGTCAGCGATGAACACGGCGGGATTTCTGGTGGCGTGGCTGGCGATGATGACCGCGATGATGTTGCCGGCGATGACGCCGGTCGTGAAGCTCTACGCCCTTGCCTCGGGACAGCGCCGGGTGGCACCGCTTCCCTACTTCGTCGGCGGCTATCTCGCGGTGTGGCTGCTTCTTGGGGTTCCCGCCTACTTCGGTTGGCGTGCGCTCTACATGCCGCTGGCTGAGGGCACGGACTGGACCGGTCGTCTCGCAGGTGGTTCGTTCGTCGCGGCGGGCGTCTGGCAGCTCAGCCCGCTGAAGGAGCTTTGCTTGCGCCACTGCCGGTCACCGATGTCGTTCTTCCTCCGCTATGGCGGGCGTCTGGAGCGACCACTTGGAGCGACTCGCATGGGAGCCTCGCACGGGCTGTTCTGCGTCGGCTGCTGTTGGGCAATGTTCGTCCTCCTGGTCGCGGTCGGCACGATGAACATTGGCTGGATGCTGGTACTGACGGCACTGATCGTCACCGAGAAGACCTTCCGCGACGGCGAGCGAGTGGCGACAGTCGCGGGAGCCGCGCTTGTCGTCCTGGGCATTGTGCTGCTGGCCTCACCGGGGACGATCGACACCATCACATGACATCAAACGAACACGACCTGACAACCAAGGAGAACCAATGACTGCCACCGAGACCACGACCGCCTGGCGACTGCGCGGCAAGGGATACGAATTCTGCAACTGCCAGCCTGGCTGCACGTGCAACTTCTCCGGGTTCCCGACCTCATCCGACGGTAGCTGCAAAGCAGCCGTGGCGACCCGGATCGTCGAGGGCCACTGCGGCGATGTCGACCTCGGTGGCATCGACGCCGTCGCCATCTTGGACTGGCCAAAAGCGATACACGATGGCAACGGCAAGGCGATCTTCGTCGCACCACCCGAAGTGAGCGAGGAACAACTCGGCTGCCTAGCCCAAATCTTCACCGGTCAGCTCGGTGGCCTTCCCTGGTCGATCCTCGGCACCACCTTCCAAGTCGCCGGCGTCGTGCGCGCGGCCGTCAACATCGAAGACAACGGGATTCACAGCGGGTTCGACATCCCCGGCGTCGGCAGCGCCCATGGCGACACCCTCAAGAACCCGGTGACGGGTGAGGAGCATCTCGTCGCGATCGACCTCGACACCGGTTTCATCTGGAAGCGCGGCGAATGCGGCCAGGGAAGCTTCGAAGTTGAAGCCGAAGGCGTCCACCTGAACTTCGAGAACAGCAACTGGATCTTCTACGAGTTCGACTGGACCAACCAGAGCTAACACTCGGCGACCGTGCCAGTCCAGCTGGGTCGTTGCACCGGGGAGGCAGGCTCACACCCAGTACGCACACGAACAACGTGCCGCGCAGAACGACGGCAGACATCACCCGATCAACGCGCGCAGATCGAAGCCTCTTTGTGCAAGCGCTAATGTTTGGATGGTCGTCGGCGCGTCGGATGGTGCCGCTGTCGACGGCGGCTTGGGGGCCGGATTATTGTTGCGGGTGGGTCCGGGAACTGACTCTCCGAAGTGCCGGTGATCAGGGTTTAGCCGGCCGCACTGGATGTAACAGTCGCGCCTGATTGTCGTCCCGGGCCCGCTCTCAGCTCGTGGGAGATCCTGCGCTTGGCACGTCCGAGTTCGATTGGCCTGGGTCGACCATCGACGACGAGGCGCTGGCTGACGAGGACACCTTGACACCTTCGTACGAGGGCTACCTCTGGCGTGAGGATTGGGACGTCTACGACTGGATGGACGACACCTTCGGCGGCTCGGACCTCACCGAGGAGGGATACCACCGGTGGTGGCGGTCACAGCCATCAGCTCGCTAGAACAGCAATGCCCGCCAATGTGCGCCCAGAGACGCAGAGGTCGCGACGACCGGAGTGGCAGGGCATCGGCAGGGACAGTGGATCTGGTGACGTTCGCCGGCAGCGTGCTCACGGGCGATCGTGAGCGACACGTGCCGGGGCGAGATGAGTACGGGTCACGACTCCGAGGCGAGCTCGACGAGCAGTTCATCCAGTTGCCCGAACGTCTCGTGCGTCGCATCCGCTGCGCCGGCGCCGTCGGCGTCGAGCGCGTCCTTCGAGGGATAGAGCTCGCTCATGACGAGCAGCGTCTTGCCATCCTGCTCCGTCAGGGTGACGGTGGTGATGGAGCCGTTCTCTCCGCCCTCGTCGTTCGTCCAGACGATGCGCGTTGGCGGTGTCACCTCGAGGTATGTGCCGAAGAGTCCATGCCATTGCCGAATCCGAGGCGGTATCTGCCGCCAGTGCGCACATCCATCTCACAGGAGTGCAGCGTCATGCCCATCGACTTCGGCGCCCACCACCGCTTGAACAGGTCGGGCTTCGACCACGCGTCGAACACGAGGAGGGCGGGAGCGTCGAACCATCGCGTGACGACGACCTCGCGATCGGATTTCCGTTCCACGCTCGTGACGTTCTTCGTCGGGGCTTGCTCACTTTGTCTGCGGGCGTCCATCTGACTTCTCCTTTTGTTTCAATTCTTCGATGACCTGGTCGAGCTCGCCGAATCGCGCGTCCCAGAGCTGGTGGTAGCTCTCGATCCACGCCGCCACTTCCTCGAGACGGCGAGCGCCGATCCGGCAGGTCCGTACGCGGCCGACCTTCGCGGTGACGACGAGTCCCGCTTGTTCGAGGACGCCGACGTGCTTCTTCATGCCCGTGAGGGTCATGTGGAACCGGTCGGCGAGGGCCGTGATCGAGGCGTCCTCACGGCCGAGCTGCTCGAGCACAGCACGTCGCGTGGAGTCCGCCAACGCGGCAAGAGAGGCGTCGAGGTACGCCCTCGCATACTGAACCATACGGTTCAGTGTCTAGCATGCGTCGGCGATGGCCCGCAAGCGCCAGCGCCTGTCCGCGGTTGCTCATGCGGATCAGGCGTCGGCGACCTGTGCCCGTGGCGCCGGGGACTGCGACAGAACGCCGAATCGGTCGCGCGCTCCGTCTGCGGTCTGGTTCGCACCACGACGGTGGTGTGTAGGTGCGATCGAGCGCCGATGAGAAATGGTGCCGGTAGTCGTCTGAGTACGGTCTGGTGAACGTCCGGCGCGCTTCAGGGAGAGCAACGAGATGAGACCACTTCGATACTCGATCAACGTCACGCTCGACGGCTGCTGCCATCACGAGGCAGGGCTCCCCCCGGACGAGGAGTCGATGCGCTATTGGACCGCTGAGATGGAACGAGCCGATGCCTTGCTATTCGGCCGGGTGACCTACGAGATGATGGAGTCGGCGTGGCGGCAGCCGGCCACGGGCACGTGGCCTGACTGGATGGGTGAGTGGGAGATCCCGTTCGCCGAGACCATCGACCGGGCGAAGAAGTACGTCGTGTCGAGCACGCTGAGCGGCGTCGATTGGAACGCCGAGCTGGTGAGAGGCGACGTGGGGCAAGCGATTCAGCGGCTCAAGCAAGAGCCAGGCGAGGGCCTGTTCGTGGGTGGCGTGACGCTCCCCCTGGCGTTGGCAGATCTGGGACTGATCGACGAGTACGAGTTCCTTGTGCAGCCGGTCCTTGCCGGACACGGGCCGACGTTGCTCGCCGGTCTACGCGAGGGCATCCAGCTCGAGCTGGTCGATCGCCATGAGTTCCGGTCGGGGGCGGTCGCCGTGCGATACCGGCCCACGCGAGCTACGGCTTGACGTGATCTGTCCTGGCACGGCGGCCGCTGCCTCGCGACGGGCGCGCCGATCCCGGTGCGGTTCGGCAGCGTTTGACGCGTATGTCTGAGA
>JANOJI010000369.1:0-1916 GCA_031408175.1 Ilumatobacteraceae bacterium | reverse complement strand
CTGGGCCGGTGGGCTGGCGAAGCGCCTCGTCGATCGCCTCACCGACGCCGAGACCGCTCCACGTGTTGCCGATGATCATCGCCAAGAAGTCGTTGGCGACCTCGTCGGCCATCTGCTCGGCGAGCGCTTCGTCGTTGTCGGTGATCACGACGACCGAGGCCCCGGTGAACGGCGTATCAGACCCTTCGAACCCGTGATTGGCGGAGACCATCAGCACACCGGGCCGTCGCTGGGCGTCGGTGATGCGGAGCACGAACGATCGCATCGGCTCGTCGGGCGTCGGGAACACGCCGGACGCCGGAACCCGTCGGGCACGAGTGACCGGGTGAACCTCTCCCGCAGCGATGCCACGCAGCACCGGCAACATCTCACCGGCGCGTTCGCCATAGTCGATGTGCGGGTACTCGCGGCACGACACGGTGAGATCGGCCGCCGCGCACATGGCCGAGGTGACGTTGGCGTGCAGGTCGAGGAGCACACCCATGGCCACACCCGGCCCGATGATCTCGCGGGCCGATGCGAGGAGGGCGCCCTCGCAGTCGTCGACCCCGTCGGCCATCTGCGCGCCGTGCAGGCACAGTAGGACGATGTCGACGGGCGTCGCCGCGCGCAGGCCGTCAAGAATGTGCTCGCTGATCTGCCGCCACGCTGTCGCCGTGGCCGGCGAACTCGGCTCGGCATTGAAGAACGGTCCGGCGGCCACTTCCATGCCGGCTGCTTCGGCAAGTCGGCACGCTTCGCCGTATCCAAACCCGTCAGCATCGTCGGGCTTGTCGACGGACCAGTTCCATTGCTCGAACGACCGCCACGACGTCGGAATCGGCGAGAACGAACTCGACTCGTGCTGCACCCCGGCGATGTAGATCCGCATTGCCGCGACGGTAGTTGGCGTGTGATCCGATGCCGCGTCTGCGGCGAATGACGGTCGAGGAAAGGGGAACACCTATGTCCACCACAACCACATCAGTACACATCACGACGGTCGGCGAGATCTACGCCGCCTTCGGTCGCGGCGACGTGCCCTCCATCATGGATTGCCTGGCCGACGACATTGTCTGGGAACGCGGCATACGCGCCACTGACCTTCCGTGGCTGCAGCCAGGAACCGGCAAGCAGCACGTCGGCGAGTTCTTTGCTGCGGTCGGCCAGGGCCTGGCCTTCAGTGTGTTCGAGCCGCAGGTGATCGCAGCTGACGGGGACACCGTCGTGGCAGTGATCCGCGAAGCCGGCACGATTCTCAGCACAGGCAAGCCGGTCGACGAAGACCTGTATGCCCACGTCTGGAAGTTCGATGGCAGCGGCAAGGTTGCCTCATTCCGCCACATCGGCGACTGGGCTCGGCACGAGGTTGCGTTCAGGAGTTGAGCGGAGGTCGCCACTGTGGCGAACCGAACCCGAAGCCGGCGGCCTCGATCGCCGCGGCAACCTGGAAGGTGCTGATGTCTTCGTATGTTCGCCCGACGATCTGCACACCGGTCGGCACGCCGTTGGAGGCACGTCCTGACGGCATCGACAACACAGGGCAGCGGCTGAACAGATTGAACGGGAACGTCATCATCGCTTGGAGGTAGTGCGGTAGCTCGTGCCCGTCGATCACGACTGACTCGTCGACGAAGGATCTGCCCGCATGCAATCCGGTGATGGCGATCGTCGGGCACAACAGCACGTCGATCTCCTCGAACAGCCGGCCGAGTGGATCCCAGAGCGCGGTCTCCTCGACGAGACCTTCATAGAACGTCATCTCCGGGTTCATCGTCGCGACGAAGGCTCTGGTGTAGTCGTTCAACATGTCGCCATACCGGGCCTCAACTTCACCGATGCCAGGACCGAAGATCGCCGCGAAGTGGGCTCGCATCGCTTCCCAGAAGCGGTCGAGCGTCCACGGCAGTTCGACATCGTCGACCTTGGCGCCGGCG
>JANOJI010000368.1:0-6794 GCA_031408175.1 Ilumatobacteraceae bacterium | reverse complement strand
GTTGCCCCAGTCCTAGGTGCCATAGTGCACCCGCTTGTCGAGGCCACGGAACTGCACGAAGGCCAGCACCAACAGCACGAAGAACAACAGCACTGCGGCCGTCGATTTCAGCCCGATGTCATTCTTGACCAACGAGTTCTGGCCGTAGATCAGATACGCGACCGACTGCGTCGGTCGCTCCGGGTCGGGTCCCCCACCCGTGAGCAACGCAACCTCGCCGTAGGCCTGAAAGGCGCGCGTCGTCAACACCACCAGCGTGAACAGAATCGTCGGGCCGAGCATCGGCAGCGTGACGTTGGTGAACCGCATCCATCCACCGGCGCCGTCAACGAACGCGCTCTCGTACAGCTCGCGGGGAATCCCCTGCAGCGCCGCCGTCATGACGATGAACGTGAAACCGAGGCTTGCCCAGATGCTGCTGAGAGCAATCGCCGGCAATGCCGTGCCTGGATCGCGGAGCAAACCCGGCTGCTTCAGCGAGGGGATGATCCCGTGGAACAGATCGGGCAGCACGCCCACCTCCGGTTGCAGCAACACGAACCACACCAAGCTCGCAACCGCGACGCTCGTGGCAATTGTGGAGCTGAACACGGTTCGGAAGAATCCGATGCCGCGGATCTGCTTGTCGGCGAGCACGGCGAGGCCGATGCCGAGCGCCAGACCGATCGGCACCGTCATCAGCGCCAGCCGGGTGGTGTTGGCCAACGCGTGCTGGAACTCGTTGCTGCGAAAGACGTCGACGTACTGACCCCATCCACCTTCGCGGCAGCGCTTGCCGGTGGCATCACAGCGAAGATGGCCGAGTTGGATGGCGCGCACCAGCGGGTACACCACGAAGACTCCGAGAATCGCGGCCGACGGCGCCAGCATGGCGACCGCCATCGGGAAGTCGCGCCACTTCCGTTTCATCCGTCGATCCTGCGCTCGCTGAGCGGGTCGAAGCGGTGACGGTGGGCCTCGTCCGCGTCGAGCCGGATCTCGGCGCCGATCGACGGCACCTCGGCTTCGGCACCCTGGCGGACGACCACGCGAGTACCCGCCGCGTCGCAGATCAGCAACGTCTCGTGGCCGAGTTGCTCGACCATCCGCACGATTGCCGGCAAGACACCGTTCGACGAGATCCGCATGTGTTCGGGACGCACACCCACCAACACGTCACTGCGTTCGAACAGACCGACCGGCATGACGTTCATCGGCGGGGTCCCGATGAACGTAGCGACGAACACTGTCTCGGGCTTGGCGTAGACCTGCTGCGGCGTGCCGATCTGTTGGAGGTGACCGCGACTCATCACCGCGACGCGAGTTCCCATGGTCATCGCCTCGACCTGGTCGTGGGTGACGTACAGGATGGTCGCGTTGAGGCGGCGGTGCAGATCGACCAGCTCGGCGCGGGTCTCGCTGCGCAGCTTGGCATCGAGGTTCGACAGCGGCTCGTCCATGCAGAACACCGCTGGCTGGCGCACGATTGCGCGGGCGAGCGCCACACGTTGGCGTTGCCCGCCGCTGAGCTGACCGGGCTTGCGGTCGAGGTACTCGCTGAGACCCAATGACTCGGCCACTGACTTGGCGGTGGCGGCTCGATCGACTTTCGACGCGCCGCGAACCTTCAGCGGAAACTCGATGTTGGCTTGGACGGTCTTCTGCGGATACAGCGCGTAGCTCTGAAACACCATCGCAACGTCGCGCAACTTGGGTGCGACATCGTTGACCTTGGTATCACCGATGAAGATGTCGCCACTCGTCGGCGTCTCCAGCCCGGCGACGATCCTCAGCAGCGTGCTCTTGCCACAACCCGATGGGCCGAGCAGGATCATGAAGTCGTGATCCTCGATGTCGATCGACACATCGTCGACTGCTTTCACAGCGTTGGCATCCTCCCCGAACGATTTGGTGATGTGTTCGAGTCGTACCTGGGCCACGACCGAACAGTAGGTCATCCCCAATCGGGCAAGGGTACGATTCCGGGCAATGAGCGACGCCGCCGACCCACCGCTGGACCTCGACGCCATCGAGCGAGATCTGGCCGATGTCGAAGTGGCGCTCGCTCGGCTCGACGCCGGCACGTACTGGACCGACGAGGTCACCGGGGCCGAACTACCGCATGACCTGCTCGCGGACAAGCCGACGGCGCGCCGAGTGACGTGAGCCGGCTGGTCCGCTGGCGTCGCACCGCACGCGTCTGGCGACTCACGGCGCGCAACGGTGGGCGGTACGTTGTACACCGCGTGCGCCGGGCCGGCAACCGCGGCGAGCGGCGCGACGAACTCGATCAACAGTTCGCGATCCGCACCTCCGAAGATGTCGCCCGCGAACTGGGCAACATGAAGGGCGCAATGATGAAGTTCGGGCAACTGCTGAGCTTCATCATGGAGGCCTTGCCCGACGATGCGCAGAAGGCGCTGGCGACGCTGCAATCCGACGTTAGGCCGATGGCGCCAGGGCTGGCCGCCAAGATGGTGACTGACGAGCTCGGTCAGTCACCGGAGCGCATCTTCCTCGACTGGCAGACCACGCCCGTCGCTGCAGCAAGCGTCGGGCAGGTGCATCGAGCCGTCACCCGCGACGGCCGCGATGTGGCCGTCAAGGTGCAGTACCCGGGCGTGGCCAGCGCGATCGAGTCCGATCTCGACAATGCCGAAGCGCTGTATCGGCTCGGAACCGCGTTCGTCCTCAAGGGACTCGATGCAAAGGGTCTGGTCGACGAGCTGCGCAACCGCATGCGCGACGAACTCGACTACGAGCTGGAGGCGGTCAGCCAGACCGAGTTCGGCACACACTTCGCCGGCCACCCCTTCATCACGATTCCGGCGGTCGACCCCGCAACGAGCACCAAGCGAGTACTGACGACCGAGTGGGTCGAGGGACTGCCATGGGCCGAGTTCGAATCGAGAGCGGCACCGGCAGCGCGCCAGCGCGCCGGCGAATCGATCTGGCGGTTCGCCCAGCACGCCGTGCATCGCATCGGCGCCTTCAACGGCGACCCGCATCCGGGCAACTACAAGTTCACCATCGACGGCGACGTCACGTTCTTGGACTTCGGTCTGGTGAAGCGATGGACTCCGGGAGAATGGCAGCAGCTGGCCCCCAGCCTCGACGCCATCGTCGTGCACCGCGATCCCGATCGACTGGTGGCAGTGATGGAGGAGATCGGTTTCCTGCGTGCCGGCCATGGACTGGCACCGCAGCAGGTCTACGACTATGTCAGCACGCCGTACACGCCGTACCTCACCGACACGTTCACGTTCACCCGCGCGTTCGTACGCGATGCGATGTCAACGGTGATCGACGTCAAGGGACCGCACGCAGAGGTGATCGAGAAGCTCAACATGCCACCAAGCTTCGTCATTCTCGATCGGGTCGTGTGGGGTGTCAGCGCGATCCTGGGCAAGCTCGAGGTGACGGCACCATGGCGGTCGATGCTGCTCGAATACCGCGATAGCGGCGCGCCGGCGACGCCACTGGGCGCTGAGGAACAAGCATGGCTGGCGGCGGTGCGACCTCCGCGTTGACCTGACTGGAATCCGGCCCGCTACTGTCCGACATCGGGAGTCCGCCATCGACATGCCGGCGGTGACCTCATCGCCAAGCGTCAGAGGGGGCAACGTGGCCGATCCGCACAAGCCAAGGGCACCGTTCGCCCCATGGGACCGCCGCGAGCTCCCTGGGGCTTTCGACGTCGAGGAGTCGGCGCGCCGCGTCGGCAACTACAAGTGGGCGGAGATGAAGCTGTTCGAGGCGCTGGGCGGCTGGGTCGCCACCGTGCCCGAGCTGGACGTGAAGATGCGTCTCGGCACCCACTGCTACAAGCACGCGTGGCATGCCGAGCTGTGGCACAAACGTCTGCCCGAACTGCGTGAGATGAACCCTGACCGGCTCACGCAACCGGCGAATGACGCCATGGTGCGATTCGTCGAGGCGATGACCGAGCCAGAGGCGCCCGACATGACGATCGAGAAACTGGTCGGCGTGTACCGGGTGTACATCCCTCACTTCATCTCGGCGTACACGTACCACCGCAACAACACCAGCCAGATCACCGATGCACCGACGATCCGCTCGATCAACTTCATCCTGCAGGACGAGTTCGACGACTGGCGCGACGGTGAGATGTTGCTGCAGTCGTTGATCGAGACGCCGGAGGAGGTCGATCGGGCAGCCGCGCATCAAGCCCGGCTCGAGAAGCTGATGCTCGAGGCCGGTGGGATCGCCGGGCCCGGCTCGATCGGCGCGCCGATTGGGGAGGGCGGATGAGGCAGTTCTTCCCCGTCGAGGAGTTGGCCCGCGACGAGCGGTTCCACACGATCACCAACCGCGAACGAATGGGCGATCCGCGCACCGTGTTCCAATCGGGGCAGCAGGCGCGAAACAGCAACCGCCTGACGCCGTCGCGTCGCGATGCCAGCGATGCTGCCAGAGGCTTGATGCATGGCATCTTCGTGGGTGAGATCCAGGCGTTGGAGGGTGCCGGGCGCACGTGTCACGACTTCGACACCAGCACGAGTGGCGGTGACAACGCGGACCCCAACACCGTGCCGTTCGCCTTGAAGATGGACATGGCTCGCCAGGCGTGGGACGAGGCGCGCCATGTCGAGATCAGCGTGATGTTGAGCGACTGGATGGGCACCGAGATCGGCCAGTTCGCCGAGAACACCGTGCTGTTCGAGGCGGCATGCAGCAGTGATCCTGTTCTTCGCCTTGCGGGCGTCAACCGGGCGCTCGAAGGATTGGCCATCGATGTCTTCACGACGATGAAGGAATTCGGTGACCTGGCCGGCGACCCGTACCTGGAGTTCTGCGAGGACTGGATGTTGGCCGACGAGGTCACTCACGTGAAGATGGGCAGCGACTGGCTGCGCAAGGTCACCGCGACCGACCCCGGGCGTCGTAAGAAGGCACTCGAGTTCCAGAGCGTGGTCGACAAGTTGTTCAGCTACGGCGGGACCCGCAGCGACAGCGAGGAGTCACCGATCGGCCTGGCACGTCGCTTCCGCGAACTCGCCGGCTTCACCGACAGCGAGGTCGAAGAGATCGCCGACATCAGCCTGGCCGCGCTCAACGAGCGCAAGGCCTTTGTGGCGAGGGCCAACGCCACATCATGAGCGTCTCGGTCACGCCGCAGGAATTCAAGTTCGTCGCCTACGACGCCGCGCTGATTCAACGCGTCGCCGAGGAGTTGAGCGCGTCGCTCGGACTGCGCGACCACGACGTGCACATCGAGGTCGACGAGACCACGCCGCTGTCGCGGATGCGCGTCGAAGCCGGCGACACCATTTCGATCCGCGCCGAAAGTGGTGCCTTCGAAGACACCAGGCGGCCGCGCCGGCAGAGCGAGATCGCCACCGCGACATCACTCGGCCGCGTGTTGCTGCGGGTGAGGGATCGACTGAGCGGCGGCTTCGGCGAGGCTCCACCCGACGAAGAACTGACGCTGGCACAGGTTGCCGCGTGGGAGACGTACTGCGTCGGACGGCTGCAACGGCTCGGTATCGAGGTGAACGAGCAACGCTGGCGGTACAACTTCCGGAACCGGCACGGGTTCACCGACGATGCAGATGCCGCCTTCAACCGCCTGTGGTCGAGCGACGGCCTCACGTGGGGTGAACTCGAGGCCATCTGCGCCCCGTCGCGAGACTCATCTCATGGCTGAGCCGTCCGTCAGCGACATCGATGTCAACGGCGTCACCTTGCGCGTGCACCAAGCCGGCGACCCGGCCAACCCGACGGTTGTGCTGTGCCACGGATTCCCTGAACTGGGATACTCGTGGCGACATCAGATGGTCCCGCTTGCCGACGCAGGATTTCATGTCATCGCCCCCGACCAGCGCGGCTACGGCCATTCATCGGCACCGCCCGAGATCGTTGCCTACGGGATCGGCGAACTCACCGATGACCTGCTGGCGCTTCTCGATCACTTCGGCAAGGCGCAAGCCACGTTTGTCGGGCACGACTGGGGCGCGTTGATCGTGTGGGATCTGGCCCGCCTGCACCCCCACCGGGTGCGGTCGGTGGTCGGTGTCAGCGTTCCTTTCGTGCAGTGGCCGGCCCCGCCCACCCAACTGATGCAGATGCTCTATGGTGACCGCTTCTTCTACATCCTCTACTTCCAACCGCCCGGTATCGCGGAAGGCGAGCTCGACGCCGATCCCTACCAGTCGATGGCCAAGGTGCTGTGGAGCGCGAGTGGTGTTGGGTTCGGTCAACGCGACAGATCGGTCCAGCTTCCGCCGATGGAGGGCACCGGGTTCCTGACGATGATGGCCGAGCCACCCGCGCGGCCGTTCGTGGGGCCGGAGGGACCGTGGCTGACCGAGGCGGACCTGCAGACCTACGCCGACGAGTTCGCCAACAGCGGCTTCTTCGGGCCGATCAGCTACTACCGCAACCTCGACGCCAACTTCGACATCGTCAAAGAGTTCGGTCCCGAGCGCCTGACCATGCCCGCCTACTTCATCGGTGGCACCGACGATGTGGTCAACGTGATGGACCCGTCAGGCATCGAGCGCATGCGGAACCTGCTCGCCGACTTCCGCGGGTCGACCGTTCTGGAAGGCGTCGGTCACTGGACGCAGCAAGAAGCCCCAGCAGCGTTCAACGAAGCACTGCTGGGGTTCCTGCGAACGCTGTGATTCTCGGGCGCGCTATCTGCGCTGAAGCTTGCTGAGCAGACGCAGGAGTTCGAGGTACAACCACACGAGGGTGACGACCAGCGCGAATGCGGCGAACCACTCAACCTGTTTCAGTCCAGCCAGGCCATTGCCGGATGCCTGGAACTGGACCGTGTTTATCGCCTGATG
>JANOJI010000354.1:0-6798 GCA_031408175.1 Ilumatobacteraceae bacterium | reverse complement strand
GTCACGGTGGTTCCCGCCGACGATCAGGGCCGTATGCGAGCCAGCCTGCTCCCCGACGTCGACGGACCGGTATTGGTGTGTGCGCAAGCGGGTGAGGTGAACACCGGCGCATTCGACCCGTTCGACGAGATCGCCGACTGGTTGGCCGAGCGATCTGGATGGTTGCACGTCGATGGTGCCTTCGGATTGTGGGCGCTCGCCGACCCGGGTCGGGCCGATCTGGTGCGCGGACTCGACCGTGCAGATTCGTGGGCGACCGATGCGCACAAGTGGCTGAACGTCACCTACGACTGTGGCATAGCGTTCATTCGGCGGATCGACGATCTCCGGCGCACGTTCGCCGCAGCGGCCGGATACCTCCCGTCGAGTGCAGATTTCGAGGCCATGCATCACACGCCGCAGTCTTCACAACGCGCTCGGCAGGTCGAGGTCTGGTCGGTGCTACGGACGCTGGGTCGGCAAGGGGTCGCGGACATGGTTGCAGCATCATGCGACGTAGCCAGCACAATCGCGCAGCGGTTGGGCGATGGCGGTCTCGTCATCTTGAACGATGTCGTGTTGAATCAGGTGCTCGTGCGATTGGTCGACGGGCCCACCACCGAGGCGCTGATTGCCGAAGTCCAGTCCGACGGGCGCGTGTGGTGTGGTCCGACTCAATGGGATGGTGCCACGGCCATGCGCATCAGCGTGTCTTCGTGGAAGACCGATCTCGCGGACGCGAGCGTCGCGGCGGACGTCATCCTCGATTGCGCAGGTCGGGTCGGGTGACGTCGCCCCCCTTCGGCAGGCGGTCCGAGTGGTACCGGCCCGTCGGAGTGTTTGGCGCCACCCCGGGTGGGCTTGGAACACTCCGATGGAAGTCAGTCGAGGGTGACGTCGCTCAGTCAGCGCAGGGCGAGACCGGATCGCACCGCGGTGTAGGCGGCCACGATCACAAGCAGTGCAACAAACCAACGCTGCAACGAGCACGAGTCGCGAGTGCTCGCCAGGCGGCTGCCCACGACGACGCCGAGCAGGCTCGCGATCGTGAATGGGACGACGGCGCCCCATTCGATCGATCCGGCTTGCAGGCGTGTCGTGAGTGCAACGGCGGAGTTGATGGCGATCACCATCAACGAGGTACCGACGGCTTCGGGCATTGTGAAACCGAGCGCCAACACCAGGGCTGGCACGATCACGAAGCCGCCACCGACCCCGAAAAAGCCGGTGAGGAGTCCAACGACCGTGCCGGCCACGACGACCTTGAGCATCGTCATGGCGTTGATCGGGACCGGGCGAGTAGCGGCCGGCGGCGCGGCGGCCGCCGCCCCGAGCGAACGAAGTGGAGCGCACTCCGGTGTGTTCTTGACTCGCCGCCACATGCCGTAGGCGGCGATCAGCATGAGTCCGGAGAAGGCAAGCAGCAGCACATCGGGGTCTGCGCCTTTGTTCCAGTGCGACCCGAGCAGCGAGCCGCCGATGCCGGCAAGGCCGAAAATGGTGCCGGCGACGAACCTGACGCGACCGGCGCGCCAGTGTGGCACGAGACCGATGAGCGCGGTGAGGGCAACCAGCACGAGCGATGTCGTGGTGGCGTGTTTCGGTGTCTGACCTGCGGCGTAGACCAGTGCGGGAACCGCGAGGATCGAGCCACCTCCCCCGAGAGCTCCGAGCGAGATGCCGATCAAGAACCCGAGCGGTGAGGCGAGCAGGGCGCGCACGTCGGCTCAGGTCACTGCGCCGGAGATGCCGGCGCTGCCTTGGTGGTTGCCTCGCGGGCTTGCTGCCACGCGGTGTAGCCCCCGATCAGGTCGGAGACGTCGCTGAATCCGTGCGAGCGCAACAGGCTGGCGGCGATGGCCGAGCGGTAACCACCAGCGCAGAACACGACGGTCGGCGTCGTCTGGTCGAGTTGCCCCAGTTGCGCGAGTAGCGAGGGCAGGCTGATGATGCGAGCTCCCTCGATGGTGCCGAGGGCGACCTCGCCCGGATTGCGAACGTCGATGAGCACCAGATCTTCGATGGAGTCGATCCGTTCGTCGAGTGCTTCGGCGGACAATCGAGACAGAGGTTCGACGAGTTCGGGGTGGGCGATGAACGTGTCGACTGGGTCGGAGAGCACGCCGACGACACGGTCAAATCCGATACGGGCCAGGCGCACCTTTGCCTCGGCTTCGTGTCCGGTAGGTGTCACCAGGACGATCGGGGTTTGCGGCGCCATGACCTCGCCTGCGTACTCCGCAAACCGGCCGCCCAACCCGACATTGACCGAACCGCGAAGATGGCCTGCCGCGAACGACATGTGCTCGCGGGTATCGAGGACGATGGCTCCCTCGCGCTGCGCGGCGAGCACCTGGGTGATGGTGAGACTCGGCATGTTGGTGTCGGCGTCGAGGAGGTCGCGGACTTCGCGGTTGCGGTTAGCGGCGAAGGCGAAATAGAGCGGGGCGACGGACTGTCCTTGGGTGACGGCTTCGACGAAGTCGTCTTCGCTCATCGGGGCGAGTGCGTAGTTGGTGCGGCGCTGCTCGCCGATGGTCGACACCGTCTCGGTCGACAGGTTCTTTCCGCACGCCGAGCCAGCACCATGCGCCGGGAACACCTTCGTGCTGTCAGGCAGCGTCAGGAGTTGCTCGTGTAGCGAGTGGTAGAGCTGGCGGCCGAGGTCGTCGGCGGTCACACCGACGGATGCGAGGAGATCGGGCCGGCCGACATCGCCGATGAACAGTGTGTCACCGGTCAGCACTCCATAGGGTTCGTTGGCTGCCCCGCTCGCGTAGATGACGATGCTGATCGACTCCTGCGTGTGGCCTGGCGTCGAGCGGATCTCGAGTTCGACGCTCTGAGCTGTCTCGCCGAGGCGGATCCGGTCGCCGTCGTTGAAGGTCTCGATCGGGAACTCGGTCCTTCCGGCGGCGGCGCTGCCGTACCCGATCGTGGCGCCGGTCTGGGCTGCCATCTCGAGGTGACCGGACAGGAAGTCGGCGTGAAAATGGGTTTCCAACACCTTCACGATCGTGAGCCCGTGCTCCTCGGCATCGGCGAGATATTCGGCGACGTCGCGCTGGGGATCCACGACCACGGCTTCGCCGGATGTGGTGTCACCAATCAGGTAGCTCGCGTGTGAGAGACAACCGAGGTAGTACTGGCGGAAGAACATGGCGATTGCCCTCCTTGTGGGATGCTCGTCGAATTCAATATACCCCCAGGGGTATCAATTTCCAAGCGATTCGTCGGGGAGGTCGAACCAGCGCAGGTGCTCGAACTCCGCGGACAATGCTCCCGGATGCGGGTCGCTCTGCATCCAGTCCGCCGCGGAATCGAAGCGTTTTCGAGCAGCGTCGAGGTACTCGGCGAGCACATCCTCAGACGCGCGGGCCCTGTCGAGGGGTGGCCGGCGCAGATCACCCGTGGCTGGGTCGTAGCTGAGCTGCGACAGCCGCAGTGGGGGTTCGACCGTCCCGTGTTCATGGCGCCACAGACCTGAAGCCGGGTTGAAGCGGTATTCGGGCAGCAGCTTCCACCCGTGCTCGGCGACCATATCGACGGCGTCGACGAGGTACTGGAACACGGTCTCGGAGATGAAGTAGTTGAAGCTGACCCGCGTCCATCCCGGCTTGATTCCCTCGCAGCCATGGGTGATCTCGCGCTCGAACTCGTGTGAGCGCTCGATGTCGATTCCGAGCAGCCGGTGACCGTATGGCCCGGCGCACGAGCACCCGCCGCGGGACTGGATGCCGAACAGATCGCTGAGTAGGGCGACGACGAAGTTGTGGTGGAGATAGCGGCCGCCTGGCCGCTTCACGACGAACGACAGGATCGACAGGCGGTCGGAGCACGTGTTGCCGAGGACCTGCATCGCCGGGTTGGCCGACCAGGTCGCGACGGCGCGCCGCCAGTACGACTCCTCGTGCTCCTTGATGGTTGCGACGCCAACCGCTTGCTTCAATTGGAAGACCAAACCTGCACGGATCGACTCGATGATGGCCGGTGTGCCGCCCTCCTCGCGATGCACCGGGTCGTCGAGGTACCGATGGTCGGTGGGATTGACATACGCCACGGTTCCGCCGCCGACGACGTCGGGCACGCGGTTGTGCAGCAGTGCGCGACGAGCCACGAGCACGCCCGGCGTTCCGGGGCCGCCGACAAACTTGTGCGGACTCAGGAACACAGCGTCCTTGTACGCCAGTGGGTGTTCTGCGCATTGCGGGTACATCTCGATGTCGACGTACGGGCCGGCAGCCGCGAAGTCCCAGAACGACAGGGCTCCGTGACGATGGAGGAGGTCGGCGATCGCGCACGTATTGGACACGATGCCCGTCACGTTCGAGGCAGCTGAGAACGATCCGATCTTCAGCACGCGGTCGGCGTTGGCGATCAGATCTGCCTCGAGCTTCGTCAGGTCGATGTGGCCGTCGGCGTCTTCTGGGATGGTCACCACGTCCGCAATCGATTCGCGCCACGGCAGTTCGTTGGAATGGTGCTCGAACGGTCCGACGAAGATGATCGGACGTTCATCAGTCGGGATGCACTGCGACAGTTGGTAGCGGTCATCGAGATCCGCCGGAAGCCGAAGGTTCATGATGCCGATCAGCTTGTCGATCGCACCGGTAGCCCCGGACCCGCAGAAGATCACGCAGGTCTCGGGGTCCCCGCCGACCGCGTCGCTGACGATGGTGCGGGCGTCCTCGCGCAGTCGAGTCGTCTGGAGGCCGGTACCAGACGACTCGGTGTGCGTATTGGCGTATCGAGGGAGTACCTCGTCGCGAATGAAGTCTTCGATGAAGCTCAATGCCCGACCCGATGCCGTGTAGTCGGCGTAGGTGATTCGATGGGGGCCATACGGGCCGTCCATCACCTGATCGTCGCCGATGACAGAGTCGCGGATGCGACGCAGCAACGGGGTCTCGACCGGGTGTACCACGGAACTCAATCTAGGTCCGGTCGATGTGACGGCGTCACGGCGTGCGGCTGAGCACGACCTTCAGCGCCCCGGTATCGGCAGCGCGACCGAACACGTCGTAGGCCTCGATGAAGTCGTCGAGTTCGAAGTGGTGAGTCACGAACCGGCCTGCCGCCACTTGACCGCTGGTGATCAGTTTCAGCAAGGTCGGCGTGGAGTAGGCATCGACGAGACCGGTGGTGATGGTCACGTCCTTGATCCACAGTGTTTCCAGATGCAGTGTCACGGGCTCGCCATGGACTCCGATATTGGCGACATGACCGCCGGGGCGGATCAGTTCGGCCGCCAGTTCGAACGTGGCTGGCACGCCGACGGCTTCGATCGCAACGTCGGCACCGAGTCCCTCTGTGAGACCTTGCACCACCGCAAGTGCGTCTTCGCGACCGTTGTTGACAACGATGTCGGCGCCGAATTGCTTGGCCGCTTCCAGTCGGGTGTCGGCCTTGTCGATCGCGATGATGTGGCTGGGGCTGAAGAGCTTGGCTCCCATGATCGCGGCTAGGCCGATCGGGCCCGCCCCGACCACGGCAACAACGTCGCCGGGGCGAACGCCGCCATTGAGCACACCGACTTCGTAGCCGGTGGGCAAGATGTCGGCGAGCATCAGCAGGTCCTCGTCGGAAACGCCGGCGGGGGCAGGGTACGTCGAGTTGTCGGCGAACGGCACTCGCACGTACTCGGCCTGGGTGCCGTCGATCTTGTGACCGAGAATCCAGCCGCCACCGCCGATGCATTGCCCGTAGCGGCCCTCGCGACAGAACCTGCAGGAGCCACACGCGGTGATGCACGAGACGAGAACCTTGTCGCCCGGCTTCATGTTCTTAACCCCGGCGCCGATCTCTTCGACAGTGCCGACCGCCTCATGGCCGAGGATACGTCCGTCGGTCACCGCTGGCACGTCTCCCTTGAGGATGTGCAGATCGGTGCCACAGATGGTGACAGCGTCGACGCGAACGATGGCGTCGGTGTCGGCCTGCAGCGTCGGCTTCGGTACTTCTTCCCAGGCCTTGCTGTTGGGACCGTGGTAGACGAGTGCCTTCATGAATGTGACCCCCTGTTGGATGTCGATTGGTTGATGGGTTGATCAGGTGAAGATGATCTGTCCCCCAGCGGCCTTCTCGTAGAACTCGCCCACGGTGATGATGTCGTCGACCTGCGGAATGAAGTCGTTCTTCTCGAGCCCGAACAGATCGACCGAGGCCAGGCAGGCGTAGAGCCCTGCTCCGGTGTCAGAGATCATCTCGATGAACTCGGGGATCGACGGGATGTCGAGCTTTTCCATCTTGTGATTCATGAAGTGGGTCACGGCTGTCGAGACGCCTGGGAGACCGCCGAGCATGGTCGGCATGTGCAGGCCGGGGTTGCCGACGGTAGAGAGCTTGATGTGCTCGTGGCGGGCCTTGTGGATGGCGTCGAGACCGAAGAAGGTGAAGAAGAGGTTGGCCTCCATGCCTCCATGCCTTCGGCGCGGGCGCCGTTGGCCATGATCAACCCGGGGTAGATGCCGTCGAGGGATCCCCTCGAGATGACGATCGAGACCTTGGTGATTGCGTCATTCATGACGTTTCCTTTCAGAGAGTGTGGTCAGTTAGAGGCGGGTCAGATGCATCCGCGCGGCTTGGGGATGCCGGCGACGCGCGCTGCGATCTTGGCTGGCCCCTTCGGGAACAACTGATACAGCTCCTTCACGGACACTCCGGATTCCTTGCCCAGGACCCTGACGGTGGGGCCGGTGCCCTTGGCGAAGTACTCGGCTCGCATGAACCGAAGGACGGTCCAGTGCGGTTCGGTCAGCTCGTCGATGCCGTCGCGTCGAGCGAGCTCGGGGGCCATGGCTTCGGTCCACTGCTCGGGGT
>JANOJI010000344.1:0-12150 GCA_031408175.1 Ilumatobacteraceae bacterium | reverse complement strand
CGATCCCGAGCCGCTGCTGCGATTGATCCCGGCCGAGAAGGATGTCGACGGGTTGACCGAGGCGTCGATGGGCCGCCTCGTGCGCGGTCAGCCGGGCCATGTCGGATGCACCCCGCTTGGCGTGATGCGCCTCTTGCAGCGCTACGAAATTGCCACCGTCGGCCGGCGGGCGGTGGTTGTCGGACGATCGACATTGGTCGGGCTGCCGATGGTGTTGCTGCTCGGTCGCAAGGGTGTCGACGCAACAGTGACGCTCGCCCATTCGCGAACGACCGATCTGATCGAGGTGTGCCGTGAGGCCGACATCATCGTGGCCGCGGCCGGGCAGGCACGGATGATCACGGCCGCACACGTGAAGCCTGGAGCCACGGTGATCGATGTCGGCGTGTCGCGCACCGAGACCGGCATCGTCGGCGACGTCGACTTCGAACCGGTCTCGCAGATCGCCGGGGCCATCACACCCATGCCGGGCGGCACCGGCCCCATGACCATTGCCTGCCTCCTGCAGAACACCCTCGAGGCGGCGCGCATGCAAGGCGCGTTTCCGGCCTGATGTCGTCACGCTGATGGACCCAATCTGATGTCAACGGTCCAGTCCGTCGAGCGGGCGTTTGCCGTGCTGCGCTGCTTGTCGGGTGGGCCGGCGGGCGTCACCGACGTCGCCGACCGCATCAACCTGCCGAAGAGCACGGTGTCGAGGATGTTGTCGACGCTCGAGGAACTGGGCATGGTCGAACAGATCGAGCCTGGCGGCAACTACCGAATCGGGGCCGGGATGGTCGAGATCGCCGCCGCAGTGCTGCCCGGGCGGACGTTGATCGCTGCGGTCCGGCCGCATCTGCACTCCCTCGTCAAAGCCACCGGCGAAGCGGCCGGGCTGTCGATCGCCGATGGCTTCGACATGCTGTACCTCGATCAGGTCGACGCCGACAACCAGGTTCAGGTTCGCGACTGGACTGGCGAGCGCGTCAGGGCGCACACAGTCTCGTCGGGCCAGGTGCTGTTGGCGTTCGGTGCCATCGACGCCGACAACTATCTCGCCCAGCCACTCGAGCGGACCGCCAGCGGCACACTCACCGATGCGACGGCCATCCGCAGCCGGTTCGCCGACATCGCTGCCAAGGGGTACGCGTGGGCGCTCGAGGAATTTCTCGACGGGCTCAACTCTGTCGCCGCTCCGATCCGCAATCGACGCGGCCGCGTGATCGGCGCTATTCACGCTCACGGCCCGGCGTACCGTTTCCCAGGAGAGGTCGACGCCGACGAAGTCGGCCGGTTGGTGGCAGCTACAGCCGACCGTGTACAGCTATGAGCCGGGCGAAGAGGGGCAGTGTGAGTCCATGACCATGTACGACTACGTGATTGTCGGTGGCGGCTCGGCAGGCTCTGCCTTGGCCAACCGCCTGAGCGCCGACCCGACGACATCAGTGCTCGTGCTCGAGGCAGGTCGTCCCGACTACAAGTGGGACGTTTTCATCCACATGCCCGCGGCGTTGACCTTCCCGATCGGCAGCAAGTTCTACGACTGGAAGTACGAAAGCGAACCCGAGCCGTACATGAACGGCCGCAAGATCTACCACGCCCGCGGCAAGGTGCTGGGTGGCTCCAGCAGCATCAACGGCATGATCTTCCAGCGCGGCAACCCCCTGGACTATGAACGGTGGGCGGCAGACCCCGGCATGGAGACATGGGACTACGCCCACTGCTTGCCGTATTTCAAGCGGATGGAGAACTGCCTAGCCGCCGACGGCGACGATCAGTTCCGCGGCCACAGTGGCCCGCTGGAGTTGGAGCGCGGGCCGGCCACCAACCCACTGTTCGGCGCGTTTTTCGAGGCCGTACAGCAAGCCGGGTACCCGATGACCGACGATGTCAACGGGTTCCAACAGGAAGGCTTCGCCAAGTTCGACCGCAACGTGCGCCGGGGTCGCCGATTGAGCGCGGCCCGTGCCTACCTGCACCCGGTGATGCATCGCAAGAACCTCACGGTTACCACTCGCGCTCTGGTGCACCGCGTGCTGTTCGACGGCACACGCGCCACTGGTGTTGAGTTCAGTACCCGACGCGGCGGCACGCAGCAGGTCACAGCGGGCGAGGTGATCCTGTGCGGAGGAGCATTCAACTCGCCACAACTTCTGCAGTTGAGTGGCGTTGGCAATGCCGCCGAACTCGTTGCGCTCGACATTGCCGTCGTGCACGATCTGCCGGCGGTCGGCCAACACATGCAGGACCATCTCGAGGTCTACGTGCAGTACTCGTGCAAGCAGCCGGTGTCGTTGCAGCCGCAGTTGAAGATGTGGCGGCGGCCCTTCATCGGCGCGCAATGGTTGTTCTTTCGCAAGGGGCCCGGTGCGTCGAACCACTTCGAAGGCGGAGGGTTCGCCCGCAGCAACGACGATGTCGCCTACCCCAACCTCATGTTCCACTTCCTGCCGATCGCCGTGCGCTACGACGGTTCGTCGCCGGCCGGTGACCACGGATACCAGATGCACATCGGCCCGATGTACTCCAACTCACGTGGCTCGGTGCAGATCACGTCGACGGATCCGAAGGCCAAGCCGGCGCTGCGGTTCAACTACATCTCGACACCGGAAGACCGACGCGAGTGGGTCGAGGCCATCCGGATCACCCGCCGCATCTTGAACCAACCAGCGATGCAGCCGTTCAACGGTGGCGAGGTGTCACCCGGACCCGCCGTCGAGACCGACGAGCAGATCCTCGACTGGGTGCGCACCGACGGCGAGACGGCATTGCATCCGTCGTGCACCTGCCGCATGGGACGCGCCGACGACGACAGCGTGGTCGATCCGTTGACGATGGCGGTGCACGGTGTGCAGGGTGTTCGAGTGGTCGACGCCTCGGCGATGCGCTACGTGACCAACGGCAACATCTACGCTCCGGTGATGATGATGGCCGAGAAGGCTGCCGACCTCATCCTGGGCAACACGCCCCTCGCACCCGAGTCCCTGCCCTACTACCGGGCGAAATAACCGGCGTTTGATGACTCCCGCCCCGATCCGGGGCGCCAACTCACAAACGCCACACACCTGCCCAAGCGTTTGATGACTCCGGCCCCATATAGGTGCCGGAGTCATCAGACGCAACAAGGATTGGGCGTCAGCCGACCCAGGCGGCGACGACATCGGGGTTGTCGGTGACCCACTTCGCCGCAGCATCGGCGGCCGCCATGCCATCGCGGTCGATGTAGCCGGCGATTTCGCTCTGCTGCTCGGTCGTGAGTTGGAACTTCGACAGGAAGTCGAAGGCAACCTTGTTCTTCGCCTCCAGGGCTGCAGACGCCGACTTGACCAGCACGTCGGGGGCGTAGTCGCAGGCGTAGCCACCGTCGGCCGCCGCAGCCGATGCCAGGCACTCCTCAGTCACTTCTGGCAGCTTGACCTCGGTGAGATCGGCTTCGAGGTGCTTCCAGTGCGGCTTCCAGAACTGCACCAGCACCGGCGTGCCATCGGCGACTGCAGTATCGATCGCGGCCAGCACGGCTGCTTCGGAACCGCCGACCACGTACTTCAGGGGCAGGCCGAGATTCGCGATGATCTGCTCGTCGAAGGTGACGTACGTCGGGTCGCCCATCAGGAACTGACCGAGGTCGCCGGACTCAGCAGTGGCGAACAGCTTCGCCAGCTCAGGGTCCTCGAACCCTTCCGACGTGGCCAGTTCGGGATGCTCGGTCACGACAGCCGTCGGCACGTACCAGCCGATCTTGGCAGTGGGCCCGAGTTCGCCGAGGTCGACGACGGTCTTGTTGGTGGTGATGTACGTCTCGAAGTCGGCAGCGTGACCCGACGGCCACACTTCCAGCACGGCGTCGATGCTGCCGTCTTCCATGCCTGGCCAGGTAGCGAATTCGTCGATCTCGACGAAACTCACCTCGGTGCCGAGCTGTGACTCGAGCACGACCTTGGCGACGTTGGCATTGACAGCCGAACCGGTCCACGGGTTGATGGCCAACGTGATCGGCGCACCTTCGGCGGCAGGTTCTATTCCGGCGGCGGTGTCGGCCGGCGCGGCTGCATCGGTGGCCTGAGGGCTCTGTGCAGCGGGCTCTGTCGAGTCGTCACCGCAAGCGGCACCGGCCAAGGCGAGCGCGCCGACGAGCAGCACCCGTCCGATCTTCGAACGTGAGTTCATGAAATTGGTCTCCCCTGGTACGCCGGCGCAACATTGCCCCGGTCAGTGGCGCTGTTCCGTGTTCGACGTTCCCCACGCTTGCGTGATTCGGTCGAGCACGATCGCCAGCAGAACAATACTCAATCCGGCCGCCAAACCTTGCCCGATCTGACTCTGCTGCTTCTGGAACCCGCCGAGGCTCAACAGGCCCAGCGCGCCGCCGCCGATCAGCGAGGCAATGATCACGGTGGCGAGCACCATCAGCACCGTCTGGTTGATCCCCAGCATCACCGAGCGGAAGGCGAGCGGCAATTGCACCTTGACCAGTTCCTGCCGCGGAGTGGCCCCGAACGAGATCGCCGCTTCTCGCGGTGTGATGGGCACCTCTCGCAGACCGAGTGCTGTGAGACGAATGCACGGCGGCACGGCGTAGATGACCGACGCGATCACCCCCGCCGATCGACCACTGCCGAACAGCAACAGCACCGGCACCAGGTACACGAACTGCGGCAACACCTGCGCCGTGTCGAGTAACGGTCGCAGGATGCGATGCACGACCGGCGAACGGCCGGCGAGGACGCCCAGCGGTACGGCCACCAACACGCTGACGAGCAACGCGACCAAGACCTGGCTGAGGGTATCCATCGCGTGGTCCCACATCTGCGTGCGTCCGCCCGCACCGCCGGGCACCGTGCCCATCGACGCAATCGCCACGAGGCAGAACGCGACCGTCGCCGCGAGACGCCAGCCTTTGCTGACCCATGCCACCGCAGCCACGCCGCCCACGACCAAGAGCCATGGCAGCCAGACGAGGAACTTGCGCAAGGGCTCGAGCACATTGGTGACGAGGGCATCGCTGATGGTCTGCGTGCCGCCGATCACCGGTACACCCTTGCGCAGGTTGCGCTGGATCCAACCGACGGCATCGTCGACGCTTCCGGTGATGTCGACCGTCAGCGGCTGCGGGAACGACCTGCTTCCGGCCACCTTGGCGATGACGGCCGCGCCGACGACCAACCCGGCCATGATCACAAACCGCGAACGCGGACTCGGGAGCAGCGATCGCACGCGGCTGGCCTCTGCACGCTGGCCGGTGCTGATTCGGTCGAGAGCCACGGCTGCGAACACGATGGCCAGCCCGGCGGCAAACGCCAAGCCAACGTCGCTCTTCTGCAAACCGCGCAACACCTCGGCGCCGGTGTCACCGGTTGCCAGTAGCGACCCGATCACGACGATGCCGAAGGCCATCATGATCACCTGATTGAGACCGAGCAGGATGGTGCTCTTGGCGAGCGGCAGCTGCACCTTCACGAGTTGCTGCCACGAGCTTGATCCGAACGACAGCCCCACCTCGTTCATGACCACTGGGACACTGCGCAATCCATGATTGGTGAGCCGAACCGCCGGTGGGACGGCGTACACCACGGTGGCGACGACGGCCGGGGGAAACTGAATGCCGAACGCAAGTACCAGCACACCGAGATAGACGAATACCGGCATGACCTGCGCGGTGTCGAGGAAGGTGCGCAAAATCCGTTCGGCGCGGTCGGATCGGGCTGTCCAGATGCCGAGCGGGATACCGATCAGCAAGGCAATGATGATGCCGACGATCATCAACGACAGAGTGATCATCGTCAGGTCCCAGTAGCCGACGACGCCAACGCCCGTCATGGCCGCGGCGCCCCAGAATGCAGCGCGCCAACCGCCCGTGGTCCACCCGATCAGCGCCGTCAGCACCAGTACACCGCTCCATCGCAGCGTGCGCAGCAGCCACAGCACTTGGCGCACGCTCCAGTCGAGTGTGCTCGAGATCGGGTTGAAGAAGTTGGTGAAGAGCCAGTGATCCTTGCGGTTACTTGTGATCCAGCGGTACGCGCTGCGCACCCACGGCTGCAGGTGCGTATCGAGCCACGACGGCACGTTGGGCGACACGGTGAGGGCAACCACCAGCAACACCACAGCCAGCAATGCCGGGACTGCGAGTCGGCGAACGTCAACCCGCGGCTGCGGTTGCGAGCCGGTCAACGAGGCAACTGCCACGTTCAATCACCCTCGCCGGCGATCACCGCAAGCACGTCGCTGCGGTTGATGGTCCCGATCGCGGTGCCGTGGTCGTCGACGATGGACACGGGCAGATCGCTGTGGGCGATCAACGGCACCACATCACGCACCTTCGTTCCGATGACGACCTCGCCGGCAACGGGCCCGGCGGTCGCGGCGCCCATGACCGCCTCGACCGGCACGACGTGACTGCGCGGGATGTCGCGCACGAAGTTCTGCACGTACTCGTCGGCAGGATTGGTGACCACCTCTTGAGGCGTTCCCACTTGCACGAACCTTCCATCACGCATGATCGCGATGCGATCGCCCAGACGTAACGCCTCGGAGAGGTCGTGGGTGATGAACACCATCGTCTTGTTGACCTCACTTCGCAGACGCACGACCTCGTCTTGCATGTCGCGCCGGATCAGCGGATCGAGCGCCGAGAAGGGCTCATCGAACAGCAAGATGTCGGGGTCGGTGGCCAGCGCTCTGGCGAGGCCGACGCGTTGCTGTTGCCCGCCGCTGAGTTGATGCGGACGGTAGGTCCCCATGTCGGACAAGCCCACCAGCTCAAGGGTCTCATTGGCTTTGTGTCGACGCGCGGCCTTGTCGACACCACGCACCTCCAGGCCAAAGGCGACATTGTCGATCAGCGAGCGATGTGGCAACAGACCGAAGTGTTGGAAGACCATCGACACCTTGTTGCGACGCACATCGAGCAGCGTTTCCTTGTCGGCTTTGGTGACGTCGACGTCGCCGATTCGCACAGACCCGACGGTGGGTTCGATCAAGCGGGTCAGACAGCGGATCAAGGTCGACTTGCCGCTTCCCGACAACCCCATCACGACGAACACCTCGCCAGGGGCGATGTCCATGTCGATGTCGCGCATTGCCACGACATTGCCGGTCTGGATCTGCAGCTTCCGACGTGGAAGGTCGGCGAGTTCGGAACCGACGATCCGCTCAGGCTTCGGCCCGTACACCTTCCACAGCCCGCGCACCGAGATCGACGAGTTGGTTGTCCCCACGTCGCCGATGCTAGTCATACCCTGGGGTGACTTCGGAAGGGCACGGCACGTGACGGAACAACCAACCTCAGCGAGAGCCGTCGTGATCGGCGGCGGCATCGTCGGATGTTCGACGGCCTATCACCTGGCCAAGTTGGGATGGACCGACACGGTGCTGATCGAGCGGCACAAGCTGACCTCGGGGTCGACCTTTCACGCCGCCGGACTTGTCGGTCAGTTGCGGACCAGCGCCAACATCACGCAGCTGTTGGGCTACTCGGTCGATCTCTACAAGCGGTTGGAAGCCGAAACCGGCCAGGCCACCGGATGGAAGATGAACGGCGGCCTGCGTCTGGCCTGCAACGAGGAGCGATGGAACGAGGTCAAACGCCAGGCGACCACCGCCAAGTCATTCGGCCTGGAGATGCACCTGCTGTCGCCGACGGAGGCGCAGGACCTGTGGCCACTGATGACCGTCGATGACGTGGTCGGCGCCGCGTTCCTTCCGACCGACGGACAGGCCAACCCGACCGACATCACGATGGCCTTGGCCCGCGGGGCGCGCCAGGCCGGCGCGACGATCTGCGAAGACACTGATGTGGTCGAGATCGAGGTGGTCGATGGCGAGATCCAGGCGGTCGTCACATCGCAGGGACGCATCGAATGCAGCATCGTGGTGTGTTGCGCCGGGCAGTGGACACGGTCGCTCGCCACCACAGTTGGGGTCAACGTGCCGCTGGTGTCGGTACAACACCAGTACGTCATCACGACACCATTCACCCCGACGGTGCCGCGCGATCTGCCGACGTTGCGCGACCCCGACCGGCTGACCTACTACAAGGAAGAGGTCGGCGGGCTCGTGATGGGTGGGTACGAACCAAACCCGATTCCGTGGGCCAACGACGGGATCCCACACAACTTCAACTTCAAGCTGCTCGACGCCGACTTCGATCACTTCGCTCCGACGATGGAACTCGCCATGGGGCGAGTGCCCGCACTGCAGACCGCCGGGGTCAACGAGCTCATCAACGGCCCCGAAAGCTTCACTCCCGACGGCAACTTCATCCTCGGCGAGGCACCGGAGTTGAAGAACTTCTTCGTCGGCGCCGGGTTCAACGCCTTCGGCATCGCTGCCGGTGGCGGCGCAGGCATGGCACTGGCCGAGTGGGTGCATCGTGGCGTCGCACCGTACGACTTGTGGGTGGTCGACATCCGCCGCTTCGGTCGACCGCATCAAGACACCGACTGGGTGCGCACTCGCACACTCGAGGCGTACGGCAAGCACTACACCATGGCCTGGCCGTACGAGGAGCACGACAGCGGACGACCGTGCCGAACCTCGCCGCTGTATTCGCGACTGCTCGATGCGGGTGCCTGCTTCGGCGAGAAGCTCGGATGGGAGCGACCCAACTGGTTCGCCGCTGCCGATCTCGGTGAGAGCGCCCACGACGAGTACACCTACGAGCGGCAGAACTGGTTCGATGCTGTCGGTCGCGAGCATCGAGCGGCGCGCAAGGCCGCAGTGCTGATCGATCAGACCTCGTTCGCCAAGTTCGCGCTGAAAGGTCCCGACGCGCTGGCAGCGTTGAATTGGATCTGTTCGAACAACGTCGACAAGCCGGTTGGTTCGCTGACCTACACCCAGATGCTCGATGACTCGGGCGGGATTCAGTGCGACCTCACGGTGTGCCGCGTCGCCAATGACGAGTTCTACATCGTGACGGGCACCGGCTTCGCCACCCACGACTTCGACTGGATTCAGCGCTCGATTCCGGAGGGCATGCACGCTCAACTGTTCGACATCACATCGGCCAATACCGTGCTGTCGCTGATGGGACCGCGATCGCGCGACATCCTGCAGGAGGTCACTCGCGCCGATGTCTCGAACTCGGCGTTCGCATTCGGCACGCAGCAAGTGATCGGAATCGCTGGTTGCCCTGTGCGGGCCCTCAGGGTCACCTACGTCGGCGAGTTGGGGTGGGAGCTGCACCTGCCCATCGAGTACGCCAACACCGTGTACGACGCCGTCATGGCCGCGGGCGCGGCGCACGGGTTGACCAATGCCGGCTACCGAGCCATCGAGAGCTGCCGGCTCGAGAAGGGCTACCGGGCGTGGGGCAGCGACATCGGCCCGGATCACACACCGATCGAGGCCGGACTCGGCTGGGCCGTGAAGTCGCGCAGCGGGGTCGAGTTCCGCGGGCGTGCCGCGGTCGCCGCTCAACGCGCCGACGGCGTGCGCAAGATGCTCGCCGGGTTCATTTGTGATCCCGCAGCTGTGTTACTCGGGCGCGAAACCATCTACCGCGATGGCGAACGGGTCGGCTGGCTCACCAGCGGCGGGTTCGGCTACACGATCGGCAGGTCGATCGGCTACGGCTACGTTCGCAACCCCGCCGGAGTCACCGCCGAATACGTCACCTCCGGCAGCTACGAGCTGGAAGTCGGCGGTCAACGTGTCGCGGCCGAGGTCTCACTGCAACCGTTCTTCGACCCCACCAACGCCCGGGTGAAGTCCTAGTGGAGTGTTTGACGCCACCCCGGGTGGGCCGCAGACACTCGACTGCGCGCTGCTAGCTTCGCCCGCTATGCCGAACGTGCCCCCCGAAGCCCGCATCGTGATCATCGGCGGGGGCATCATCGGCTGCAGCATCGCCTACCACCTGACGGCGATGGGCGAGACCGACGTGGTGTTGCTCGAACAGCATCAACTCACCGACGGAGCCACATGGCACGCTGCCGGCTTGATCGGCCAGTTGCGGTCGTCGCGCAACACGACCCGAATGCTCGAGCATTCCGTCGAGCTGTACGGCCGCTTGGAGGCCGAGACCGGTCAGGCCGTCGATTGGCACCAGGTCGGCAGCCTGCGGTTGGCGTGTTCGCCCGAACGCGTCATGGAGTTGAAGCGGCTGACGACGATGGCCAAGAGCTTCGGTCTGCCGATGGAGATCATCAGCGCGCAACGCGCCCAGGAACTGTTCCCACTGATGACAACGGACGGCGTGCTGGCCGCCGCATTCCTACCGACCGACGGCTACATCGATCCGGCCAGCGTCACCCAGGCGATCGCCAAAGGCGCGCGCATGCGCAACGCCCAGATCCACGAGCGCACCAAGGTCACCTCGATCACCGTCGACGGTCGGCGTGCCAGCACCGTGCACACGGACCAAGGCAACATCACGTGCGAGATGGTCGTCAATGCCGCCGGCATGTGGGGGATGGAGATCGGACGGATGGCGGGCGTCCGCATCCCCGCAGTTGCCGTCGAGCACCAGTACGTGCTGACCGGACCGATCCCGGACTTCACTCCGGCAGAGCTCCGTCAGATGCCCACGATGCGCGACCCCGATCTCCTCGTCTACTACAAACCCGATGGACCCGGTCTGTTGATCGGCGGGTACGAGCCCGACACGCTGCCGTTCGGTCACGACGGCATCCCGGTGCCGTTCCAACGTCAGCTCTTGGAGCCCAACTTCGACCGCTTCGAGCAGCTGGCCACGCTCGCCGCACAGCGAACCCCCGTGATCGAACGGGCCGGCATCCGCACGATGATCAACGGCCCGATCCCCTACTCGGCTGATGCCGACTTCGTCATGGGCAAGGTTCCCGAGCTCGACAACTACTACGTCGCCACTGGCTTTCTCTACGGCATCGCCGCCGGCGGAGGCGCGGGCAAGATGATGGCCGAGTGGATCCTCGAGGGACGGCCGTCGCTCGATCTCTGGCCACTCGACGTTCGCCGTTTCGCCTTCCACCACACGACGCATCACTTCATGGGTTCGCGTATGGTCGAGCTCTACGCGCACCACTACAAGCTGGCGGCGCCCGGCAGTGAGCACGTCACCTCGCGCGGCGTGAAGCGCAGTCCACTGCACGACTCGCTGGCGACCCAGGGGGCCGTGTTCGGCTCGCGCGGCGGATGGGAGCGGCCGAACTGGTTCGCACCAAGCGGGGTCGAGGCTGTCGACCGGCCATCATTCGATGAGCCGAACTGGTTCCCGCACGTGGCCGAGGAGCACCGAGCCGTGCGCGAGCGCGTCGGCCTCATCGACCAGACCTCGTTCGCCAAGTTCGAGATCACCGGGCCCGGCGCACTCGACGCCGTGCAGTGGCTCTCGGTCGCCGACATGGACAAACCCGACGGCACGGTGACGTACACGCAACTGTGCAATGAGCGCGGCGGGATCGAATGCGACCTGACGATGACACGCCTCGGTGAGCACCACTGGTATGTCGTCACGGGCTCGGCGTTCGGCGCGCACGACATGGGATGGATCCGCTCGAACTCTCCCGACGACGGCGGTGTGCAGATTCGCGATCTCACCTCGGCCAACGCCGTGATCAACCTCTGTGGACCGATGGCACGCGACGTGCTGCAATCGGTCAGCGAGGACGATGTCTCCAACGAGGCATTGCGGTACGCGACGGCGCGTGACATCACCATTGGTGCCGCACCGGTGCTCGCCATGCGCATCGGTTACGTCGGCGAGCTCGGATGGGAATTGCACGTGCCGACGTCGTATACGGCACACGTCTACGAGCTACTGCGCGAAACCGGTCGCCCGTACGGCATCGCCAACGTCGGCTATCGGGCGATCGACACCCTGCGTATGGAGAAGGGCTACCTGTACTGGTCGACCGACATCACACCCGACACCAGTCCGTGGGAGGCCGGGCTCAGTTGGCGGGTGAATCTGCGCAAGGGAGACTTCTGCGGACGCGACGCGTTGGTCGCCGAGCGAGAGGCCGGCGTCAGCCGCAAGCTGTGCACCTTCACCCTCGAGCAGATGGCGTATCCGGTCAGTGGCGAGGCGATCATCGCTGACGGGACCGTCGTCGGTTTCACCACGAGCGCCAACTTCGGGCACACGATCGGCAAGCCGATCGCCCATGGCTATCTACCGATCGAATTGGCCGACCGAACCGACTTCGTGATCGAGGTCTACGGCGAACCGATCCCCGCGACACGTCA
>JANOJI010000331.1:0-2162 GCA_031408175.1 Ilumatobacteraceae bacterium | reverse complement strand
GCTGGATCTCGGTCTGGGATCACTTCTACGGCGCGACCGGCAGGCCCGACGACGCGGCCTGCCTGGAAGCGGTCAGCATGCACGCCGCGCTGGCCTGCGCTACCTCGAGGGTCCGCTGCGGCTCGCTGGTGTACTCCGTCGGCTACCGGCACCCCGCAGTGCTGGCCAAGGCGATCACCGCCATCGACCTGCTCTCGGGAGGACGCGCCGAGATCGGGATCGGCGCCGGATGGGCCAAGGTCGAGTACGACGCGTATGGCATCGACTTTCCCAGCGCCAAGACTCGCCTCGACCAACTCGAGGAAGGTGTCCAGTGTCTACGCGGACTACTGCACGACGACGTCACGGACTTCGCCGGCTCGCACTTCACCCTGACGAACGCGCGCAACGAGCCACGGCCTGTGCAGGCCAAGCTGCCGATCTGGATCGGCGGTGGCGGCGAGAAGCGAACGTTGAAGATCGCCGCCCAATACGCAGACGGCTGGAACGTGCCGTTCATCGGCCCCGATGTGTTCGCACACAAGCGGTCAGTACTGCACGGCTTCTGTGACAGCCTTGGACGCGACCCGTCGCAGATCCGTTGCGCGATCAACGTCGGAATCGCCAGCGACGAAGCCAACCTCCGTCAGCAGTTCGGGGCGATCAGCGATTTCGTCCGGCCGGGTGTATTGACCGGTACCGATGACGAAATCCTCGACCGCATCGGCCAGTACGTCGAAGCTGGCGCCGACCAGCTCAACATCTCGTTGCGAGCCCCATTCGACATCGCGCTCCTCGAACGGTTCAGTGCCGCCCTGAAGCTGGCATGACGATCCACGTTCGCGCTCCTGGGCGGGTCAACCTGATCGGCGATCACACCGACTACACCGGAGGCATGGTGCTGCCGATGGCGATCGATCGCTGGACCGAGATCCGCGGGATCCCCGCCGACACGATCTCGCTGCACAGCGACGATGAACCCCAGGCCGCCGAGCTTGGGTTGCACATCGATGATCCTCAGCACGTCGAACCGAACTGGGCCAGGTATGTCGCCGGCGTGGTTGCCGAGATGCAGCCATACGGAGGCATCAAGGGGACCGTCGCCACCGATATCCCAATCGGCGCCGGTCTTTCGAGCAGCGCCGCACTGGAGGTCGCCGTCGCTCTGGCACTTGGGTTCGACGGCGACGCGTTGAGCTTGGCGCAACTGTGCCGCCGCGCGGAGATCAGAGCATCGGGCGTGCCATGCGGCATCATGGACCAGCTCGTGATTGCCGCCGGTGTCGCCGATCACGCACTGCTGATCGACTGCGGTGACGTGACGATCGAACCGGTCGCAATTCCCGACGATGTCGAGGTTGTCGTGAAGTTCGTTGCGCATCGAGCGCTCGCCGACAGCGCCTATGCGCAGCGCGTTGCCGAGTGCGCGACTGCCGAGCAGTTGATCGGCCCCCTGCGCACCGCCGATTTGGCCGACACGCTGTCGATCGCCGACCCGGTGATTCGGGCCCGCGCTCAGCACGTGGTCAGTGAGAACCAGCGCGTTCGCGACTTTGCGACTGTGCTCCAAGACGGTGATCTGCGTGCTGCTGGGCGCTTGATGATGGCGAGCCACCACAGCCTCCGCGACCTGTATCTCACGTCGACACCGGTGATGGATGCGGCTGTCGAACACTTGGCGGCACAGCCCGGCGTCTACGGAGCGCGCATGACCGGCGGGGGCTTCGGTGGATGTGTCGTCGTGCTCGCCGAGCCGGGGGCACTGGCCAACGGCTGGGTCGTACGCGCCGTTCAAGGCGCCCACCGGGTCGAAGAATTTGAGAGGCCATCATGACGAAGGCGCGACTGTTGGCAGGCGGACTGCACTTCGGGGAAGCGCCGCGATGGCACGAGGACGCGCTGTGGTTCAGTGACTTCTTCGACTACGCGGTCAAGACGGTCGATCTCAAGGGTCATGTCAAGGTCGAGGTCAGCATGTCGGACCGCCCCAGCGGGCTCGGGTGGCTACCCGACGGTCGACTACTCATCGTCTCGATGACCGCTCGCTCGGTACTGCGTCTCGACGACCGACAGTTGGTGCTGCATGCCGACCTGTCGAAGATTGCCACCTTCCATTGCAACGACATGGTCGTCGACGCGGTCGGCCGGGCCTACGTCGGCAACTTCGGGTTCGATCTCGATAC
>JANOJI010000238.1:0-4600 GCA_031408175.1 Ilumatobacteraceae bacterium | reverse complement strand
TTTGAGATGCCGAACCTCCTCGCTCTGCTGTCGGTGAGTGTGCCGGCTTCGTCGCTCTCGCTCCGTGACATCGTCGCCTCGCAGCAGGGGCTGTGGAACGTCGTTCGCCTTCCGCTCGGGCTGCCCCTGTTCCTGTTCGCTGCCGCGAGCCTGGCGTTCTGGGGCCCGGCCAACCTGCCCGACGGCGCAGACCTCGCCGGCGGCACCGAGGCCGAGACGTCGGGCCTGCACCTGTTGGCCTGGCACGCCGGGCGCGCCGCGATGCTCGTGGCGACTGCGGCGATGGGTGCGGCCGCCTTTCTCGGCGGCTGGCTCGGACCGGGGCTGCCGGGGTGGGTGTGGATGGTCTCCAAGACCCTCGTGCTGTTGGTGCTGCTCGTCGGCAGCCGCCACGTCGCTGGGAGGTTTCGTGTTGAACGATACGTTGTGATCTCGTGGGCCGTGCTCATCCCGCTCGCGCTGCTCAACGTGATGATCGCCGCGGTGGTGGCACTGTGATCGAATCGCCGCTCACAGTCGATGTCGCCTTCTGGTTCTTCGGGGTCGCCAGCGTCGTGACCGGGTGGCTCGTTTTCCGCACGGATTCGATGGTGCGCGCATCGTTCTTTCTGTTGGCCTCGTTCGTGAACGTGGGCGTCGTGCTGCTGCTGATGCGTGCGGAGTACCTGTCGCTCATCCTCATTCTGATGATGGCCGGGGAGATGGCCATCATGGCCGTCTTCATGGTCATGTTCATGATGAACCCGGCCGGGCTGAACCCGATGAACATGATCCACCAGCATCGGGCCTCGGTGGCCGGTGGCGTGGTCGCGTTCGTAGGTCTCGGCGCCGTGGGCGTGTTTGCACGCTTTCCCGACCGCCCCGCCCGCCCGACCGGAGTAACGGTCGCTCTCGGCGAGGAACTGCTCGGTGACTCGATGCTGGTATTCGAGTCGGCCGGAGCCGCGCTGCTCGCGACGATGATCGCGGCCATTGCGCTGGCCAGCAATCGAGGCCGCTTCGGCATCGCCGACGACGGATCGGACGCTCCGGCGATCGACCCCGACCAGCCGTTGGGCAACGCGCCGCCAAAGTCGGCGGCGAGCGAGCACGAAGGGCATGCCGGAGTGAAGAGCGGAAACGAGATGGGCAACATGGATCACGGGAGCATGGCGTGAGTCTCGACGGAGCGCTGCTCATCGCCGCAGCGCTCTTCGCCGTGGGCCTGTACGGGGTCCTGTCTCAGCAGTCGTTCGTGATGATCATGATGGGCCTCGAGCTGATGGTAAACGCTTCGCTGCTGGCCACCGTCGCGTTGTGGCTCTGGGCGGCCGGAGGGAACCCGAAGGGTCAGGTGCTGGCGATCGTGATCATGACCGCCATGGCTATCGAAGCCGCCATGGGGTTTGCCCTGGTGACGACGATCTACCGCACCCGCAAGGCCGACATCACCGAGAAGCTCCGGCGGCTCAAGCAGTGAGGCCCGAGTGATCTGGGCCGTCCCCCTGGTTCCGTCGGTGGCTGGCGCCGTCGTCTGGTGCGCCGGTCGTCGTGCCTCGCGAGCGACTCTTGCGGCCGGTGCTGTGGTCGCGATCCTCGCCGCACTCGCAATCGCGATCGCCGTTGGCACCAGCGAGGCGTCCGGCACGTTCGGATGGGGTGCAGGTCTCGAGCTGACGCTCACTGCCACCGGGCTGTCGCGCGTGATGGCCGTGCTCGTGCCGGTCATCGCCGCCCCGGTTGTGGCCTACGCCTGCTATCACGAGTTGGACCTTGGCCTCAGCCGGCTCGTCGGCCTGATGACCAGTTTCGTGGGTGCGATGGAACTGCTCGTGCTCGCCGACGACCTCCTCACCCTGCTCATCGGCTGGGAACTCGTCGGCGCGCTGTCTTGGGCGCTGATCGGCTTCGAGTGGCGCGAGGTCGCCAAGGTGCAGTCGGCGAGTCAGGCGTTCGTGCCGACCCGCTTCGGCGACCTCGGCTTGTTCGTGGCCGCCGGCGCTGCGTTCGCGGCCACCGGCTCGATGCGTTTTGACGCGCTCGGCAGTGTGACCGGGGCCAACCTGCACGTGGTCGCCGCCGGCGTGCTCGTGGCCGCGGTCGCCAAGTCCGCCCAGCTGCCGTTCTCGCCTTGGCTGTTCTCGGCCATGGCCGGACCAACGCCGGTGTCGGCCCTCCTTCACTCGGCAACCATGGTCGCTGCCGGTGCCTACGCGCTTGCTCGCCTTCAACCGGCCTTGGCGGCCGCGGAGTGGTTCGGCCCGACCGTGCTCGGCATCGGGCTGGCGACCGCTCTCGCCGGTGGCGTCGTCGCCCTGCTGCAGGACCACGGCAAGCGCGTCCTCGCCGCGTCGACCTCGGCGCAATACGGCCTGATGTTCATCGCCGTCGGCGCCGGGTACCCAGGCGCGGCCGGGGCACACCTCGTGACCCAGGCCTTCTTCAAGGCGCTGCTGTTCCTGGCTGTCGGTGTCGCCATGCAGGCTGCGGCCACCGGCGACATCACCCGGATGCGCGTCGGTCGGGCCCTTCCGGCCATCGCCGCGTGTGCGCTCGCCGGATCACTCGCCCTCGCGGCAGTGCCGCCTCTCGGTGGGGCATGGACAAAGGGGGCGATCATCGCGGCAGCCGGGGAGAAGAGCATCGCCCTGGCCGTCGGCGCCGCGGTAGCTGGAGGGTTGGGCGCCGCGTACGTCACCCGCTTGCACATCCTTGCCTTCGGGCGCGGCAACCTTTCGAAAACGCCGCGACCGACGCAGGTCGAAACTGTCGCTGTCGCGGCACTGGCTCTTGGCACAGTGGCGTTGAGCCTGCTGTGGCTCCCCGGCAGCGCGGCGCGGGTCGAGTCAATCACGGGTGGGCGGATCGGCGAGGAGTCCCTCGGCCTGGCGGCCATCGGCATCGTGTCCGTTGTGGCCGGCTTCTTCGCCGGACGCGCCCTCGCCAGACGGCCCCTCCACGTCCCCGCTGTGCTCGTCGATTGGCTCGGCATACCCACTGCCACTCGACGGCTCGTGGTCGACCCTGCACTCGCCACAGCCCGCGCCCTTGCCGCATTCGACGAACGGATCGTCGACGCCGGTGTCCGCGCCGCCGCATGGTTGGGCGACGCCCTCAGTCGCCTGCTCGCCCGACGCGACAGCCTCACGGTTGACGCAATCGTCGAGTCGGTCGGGCGCTCAGGGGTGCGGTTGGCGCATCGGTGGACTCGAAGCGACGACCGCGTCCTCGACGGCGCCGTCGAATCGATCGCACGCGCAGGAGTCCGGGTGGCGAGTACGTCGACCCGGACCGACGACCGCGTCCTCGACGGTGCGGTCGAGGGCGTCGCCGCCGGCGTGGCCGTCGCCGGCCGTGCCGCCCGGCGTTCCCAGACTGGGATGGCCCACCACTATCTGCTCGGCATCGCCGCCGGAATCGTCGTCCTTGCCCTACTCGCGCGCGCTGGGAGGTAGACGTGCTGACAGTCGCCCTATTCACCCCGTTGGCAGGGGCCATCGTCGTGCTGGCGCTCCGGTCTGTGGACGAGCGGCGGCTGCGCGCCGTGGCTACGTTGATCGCTGCGGTGCCGCTCGTGATCGCCGTGGTGGCGTGGGTGCGGTTCGACACCGCCACTGGCGGGTTCCAAATGGTCGAGTCGGCCCGATGGATCCCCTCGCTGGGCGTCACCTACAAGATCGGCCTCGACGGGCTGTCTTTGCCCCTCGTCGCCCTCACCGCGCTGTTGTTCCCGGTGTCGATCGCCTACCCCACCGACAGTAAGGGACGGCTGCGCGAGTACCTGGCCTGGTTCTTGTTCCTGGAGTCGATGTCGCTCGGCGTGTTCCTTGCCCTTGATCTGTTCCTGTTCTATGTGTTCTTCGACCTGAGCCTCGTCGGCATGTACTTCCTCATCGGCCAGTGGGGCCACGGCGACTCCAGGCGGTCGGCGCTGAAGTTCTTCATCTATACGCTCAGCGGAACGTTGCTCGTGCTGCTGGGGATCTTCGGGCTCTACCTGGCAATGTCGCCGCGAACGTTCGACATGGTCGAGATCATCCGCCAACAACCGCTCGCCGGCAACGCCGTGGCCGGCGGCCTCGTCTTCCTCGCGTTCGTGATCGGCTTCGGCATCAAGACCCCCATCGTGCCCTTTCACACCTGGCTGCCCCCGGCACACGTCGACGCTCCCGGGCCGGCGTCAGCGATCCTCGCCGGCGTGCTGCTGAAGATGGGCACCTACGCATTCATCCGCATCGTGCTCTCGATGCTGCCCGACGCCTTTGATCGCTACGCCCTCTGGGTCGGCATCGTCGCCGTCGTCAGCATCGTCTACGGCGCGTTCGTTGCGCTCGGGCAGACGAACCTGAAACGGCGCATCGCCTACACGAGCGTCAACCACATGGGCTACGTCATGCTCGGCATCGCCGCAGCCGCCGCCATCGGCCAAGGCGGAGGGGCAGCCCGCAAACTGGCCCTCACCGGCGCAACGGTCGAGATGGTCGCCCACGGACTGATCACCGGGGGACTGTTCCTGCTCAGCGGCTCGGTATGGGACCGGGGCAAAGAGTACGACCTCGACTCCTACGGTGGGCTCGCATCACGGGCGCCGACCATGGCCGGCACGACCATCCTGTTGGCA
>JANOJI010000263.1:0-4761 GCA_031408175.1 Ilumatobacteraceae bacterium | reverse complement strand
GCGCCGTTGGCACTGCCCCGCACGACGCTGGTGGCGACCCAACGCTGATAGGGATCACGCGGCGTCAACGACACGGTGACGCTGTGCAGCTCGGGGCTGACGCCCTGGCCGACCGCAGTTGCCGCGATCGTGCTGGAGCGTCCCGCCGGTGCGTCTCCCGCCTTCTGGACGATCTCGGGGATGCCACCCGGCCACGACGACGAAGCGGGCAGCGTGTGCCGCATCTTCAGAACACGCCGACGAAGCTCATCGATGCCGAGCTGATCGACGACCCACTTCAGGCGGGCGCGCAACTTGTTGTCTCGATTGCCTGTCTGGTCGAAGACCCGCAGCACCGACTCGATGGTGGGTAGGAGATCGTCACGTGAGGTGAACTCCTCGAGTGCCAGCGCCGGATGCGGGTTGGCGCCAAGGCCGCCGGCGATGTATACCCGGAAACCGGCCTCGATCGACCCGTCATCGAGTGTGCGTGTGGCCGCGATCACTCCGACGTCGTTGAACATCGCCTGCCCACAATCGGTGGAGCAGCCGGAGAAGTTGATCTTGAACTTGCGTGGCAGTCGTTGACCCAGCGGATTGCGAACGAAGTGCTCGAACGCAGCCTCGGCCCACGGTGTGACATCGAGGAACTCGTGCGGGCAGGCGCCGGCGAGATGGCATGCCATCACATTGCGAACAGTGTCGCCACAGGCCTCGCGGGTCGTCAGGCCGACGGCGCCGAGCGCGCGCATGACATCGGTGACCTTGGTGAGGTCGACGTAGTGGATCTGCACGTTCTGGCGAGTCGTGATGTGGCCCCACCCACGGGAGTAGGTCTCGGCGAGGTGACCCATGAGGTCGAGCTGCTCGGGAGTGATCGTGCCGGCGGGCAGCTTGATGCGCACCATCTGGTTGGTGCCACCCTGGCGCTGCCCGTAGACGCCGTTGTTCAGTCGCATGACCCTGAACACATCTTCGCTGATCTCGCCGGCCAGATACTGGGCGACTGCCCGTTCGAACCGCTCGATGTCGCGCTGCTGCTCGGCATCGAGATCGCGGGGCGCTGCTACAACCGGGGCAATGCTCATCTGGCAACCTCCTTCGACGATCTCGGCTTCAATCTCGACAAATCCGACTGGACCTGAATTCCGACTAGTTGGGTCAACAATAGCGCTTCTGGTCGCCGACGGCAATCAAGAACCGGGATCTTCGCCAATCTCGCGAAGAGCGTCACGCAGCGCCACTCGCAGCCGGCGGGCGTGATCGGGGCCGAGGTGGGCGACCAATCCCTCGCCCGCGCGGCCGACTTCCTCGACGGTCAGCACGACCCGCGGCTCGGTGTCGTCATAGTCGTCGCTGATCGCAACCGCCCATGACACCTGGGTGGCATCGTCGAGCCCTTCCGGCATGTCATCTTCCGAGAACGGGTAATCGTCGATCGAACGTCGCACGTCAGCCCCTTCGCGCTGCGAATTCGACGGACGCATCGGACAGCACGGCGCGCAGCGTCTCGGCGATGAACGTCAACTCCGCCTCGCCCGCGATCAATGGCGGTGACAGCGTGATGACGGGCTCGGCGCGATCATCGGCGCGACAGATCAGCCCCGCCTCGTAGAGCCGCGGCGACAGGTAGCTGCGCAGCAACCACTCGGCCTCGTCGGGCGTGAACGATCCCTTGGTGGCTTGATCGCTGACCAGTTCGACAGCCCGGAAGTAGCCGTCACCGCGCACGTCGCCGACGAGCGGTATGTCGCGAAGGCCGTCGAGCAGTTGCGTGAAGCGCGGTTCGTTGGCCAACACATTGCCGCACAGGTCCTCGCGTTCGAGGATGTCGAGGTTGGCATTGGCCACGGCGCAACACACGGGATGAGCGCCGAAGGTCTGGCCGTGCAGAAAGAGGTTGGGATCGGCGAGGAACGGCTCGGCGATGCGATCGGAGATCATCACACCGCCGAGCGGCGCATATCCAGAGGTGACGCCTTTGGCGAACGTGATGAGATCGGGTTGGTAGCCATATCGATCGGAGCCGAACATGTGCCCGAGCCGACCGAACGCGCAGATCACCTCGTCGCTGACCAGGAGCACGCCGTACCGATCGCAGATCTCACGAATTCGTGCCCAGTACCCCTCGGGCGGAGCGAACGCGCCACCGGTGTTCTGCAGCGGTTCCATGAAGACTGCGGCGACCGAATCGGCGCCCTCCATCTCGATCCGCAAAGCGAGGTCGTCGGCGCAACGCAGCGTGCACGCATCGAGGTGCTGACAGTCGTGACAGCGATAGCGGTACGGGGTTTGCACCTTGATCGCCCCTGGCATCAGCGGCTCGAACGGCGTCTTGATCGACGGAACTCCGGTGAGGCTGAGGGCGCCGATCGACGTGCCGTGATAGGCCAGATACCGTGAAATCACCTTGGTGCGCGATGGCTCGCCGCGCAACTTGAAGTACTGACGTGTCAGCTTGATGGCCGTATCGATGGCTTCGCCGCCCGACGGTGTGAGGAACACTCTGTTGAGGTCTCCCGGTGCGAGTGCGGCGAGGCGTGTCGCCAACTCGATCGCCGGTTCGTGGGCGAACGACCAGGCAGGGAAGTAGCCGAGCGTCTCGGCTTGGCGGGCTGCCGCTTGGCCGAGTTCGGCGCGACCGTGTCCGGCTTGCACGGTGAACAACCCAGACAACCCGTCGAGGTATCGCTTGCCGTGCTGATCCCACACATAGCAACCCTCGCCACGAGCGATGATCGGCACCTCGGTGTCGGTGTACGCCCCGAGCCGGGTGAAGTGCATCCACAAGTGACGCTTGGCGCGGTCTGACAGGTCGGACATGGCCGGCCCAGGCTACGACACGGGATCGGTCAGCGATCCTCCTGCCCACCAACGCTCGAAACGCGGCTTGCTGGCGATCGAGACCGGCTCGACGAGATAGCCCGATGGTGAGCGCACATAACTGAATCGCCCGTAGCCGTCGTCGGGCGATGCCGCGGCGAGCTCCAACGTGTACCCGTCGGCCAGCATCGCCGCAGTATCGGTGCCGACATCGTCGGACCAATACCCGAAATGATGAGCACCCGGCACGTCATGACCGTCCCAGATGGATCCGGCAGGACCCTGCAACAGCTCGAGATGAACGGGCCCCTCGACGGAGTAGGTGAGCGCGAGCTGCAACTGGGTCTGGCCGGACCCGGGAAGCCACACCGACATCGGCCGGTCCTGCACCGAGGCCCACGTGACGCCGGCGTGCCTGCCGATGTCGACCATCGCCGCCTCGATGTCGGTCACTCGGATGCCAACGTGGAAGAACCGTGAATGATCGAGCATGGTCGCACCATATCCGTCGACCTCTCTTTCTGGAACTGTCATGGCCCGAGGTCGCCGGATATGGTGCGAGCGATGGACCAAGACCTTCCGATCCTGTTTTTCGACCACCCACTGCCGGACGCGTATCGTGACCTCGTCGAGGGACGAGCGATCGCCGTTGGTCCCGACGACAGCGAACTCGGCTCGGCACACGCCGTGCTGGCCGGCGCCAAGCGAGCGTGGGACGGGAGTGCCTTTGCCCTCGGCCCGACCATGAAGGTCATCTCGCGAATTGGCATCGGGTACGACAACGTCGACGTGGCAGCGGCAACGGCCGCCGGAGTGATCGTCTGCAACGCTCCCGACGCTCCGTCGGTCTCGACCGCCGAGCACACCCTCATGCTCATGCTTGCGGTCGTCAAGAATCTGCCGGCACAGACCGACCGGGCAAGCAACGGCTTGCCCGGGGCAACGACCGGTACGGCGTTGGAGCTCGATGGCACCGTGCTCGGCCTCGTGGGCTACGGCCGCATCGCCCGTCGAGTCGGTGCCGCGGCGAGGGCCATGGGGATGAGCGTCTTGGCCTACGACCCGTACCTCAGCGAAGCCGATGGCTGTGAGCTCGTCGACCTCACTCGCCTGTTCGCAGAGTCCGACGTCATCTCCCTGCACGCACCGGCAGTCGCCGACACTCGCCACATGATCAACGAGGCGTCGCTGGCGACGATGAAGCGCGGCGTGTACCTGGTGAACTGCGCCCGCGGTGGGTTGGTCGACCAGGACGCACTCCTCGCCGCGCTGGAGTCCGGCCAGGTCGCCGGCGCCGGCCTCGACGTGACCGATCCGGAGCCACTTCCGGTCGGGCATCCCCTGTTGAGTCACCCCAACGTGATCGTCACTCCGCATGTCGCATCGGCAACTGTGGAAGGCCGCCGGCGACTGTACGCACATGCCATCGACAACGCACTCAACGTGCTCGCCGGTCGACCGGCAACGATCGTCGTCGCGTAGGTCAGTTCCGCGTCAACTTTGCTAGAACCGACCAATGGACACTTTGCGAACCCAGTGGAACGAGGGTCGCGACACCCTCGGTGTATGGCTGGCCATTCCGTCGATCATCAGCGCCGAGGCCGTCGCACGCGTTGGGTACGACTACGTGTGCATCGACAACCAGCACGGCGTCAACGACTACCAACAGACCGTCGCGATGGCTCAGGCCATCCTGCTCGGCGGTGGAACCCCCATCGCCCGCGTGCCGTGGAACGAGCCGGGCGTCATCGGCAAGATGCTCGACGCCGGAGTCGAAGGCATCATCGTCCCGATGGTCAACTCGGCGGCCGAAGCCCAAGCCGTCGTCCGCTACGGCCGGTACGCGCCGATGGGCGCACGGAGTTTCGGCCCCGTCGTTGCCAGCATGCGTCGACCCGATCACTACAACTGGGCCAGCGACGGCATCGCCCTCATCCCGATGATCGAGACCGTCGAAGC
>JANOJI010000190.1:0-6430 GCA_031408175.1 Ilumatobacteraceae bacterium | reverse complement strand
GAGCAGGAACTGTGGAGGGTCGTTCGATGATGGCCATCTGAGATCTTCCTTACTTCCGCTCGAGCAGGTAGGCGATGATCTCGTCGATCTGGTCGTCGGTGAGATTGAGGTTGGGCATGCCGCGGTACTTTCCGCCGTTCTCGGTCTTTTGCGCCTCGCTGGAGTACATCGGCTTCTTGCCGGGTGCGTTGCGGATCCAGTCGCGCAGTTCGGCTTCGTTGAAGCATTCCGGCGTGACACCTTTCAAATACAAGGCTCCGAACTCCTCGGGTGCGGCCTCGAGCAACGTGCTGCGGCACTCGTCGGTGAGCAGATCCCATGTTGCCCCGGCGAAGGTGGTGCGGGCCATCAAGTTGGTGAGGTTCGGTGCGTTGCCAGCGACAACGTAGAGATCTGGGAAGGCAATGACCGGCTTTTCAGAGTTGGTTCCGTCGGCGTTCTCCTCCATCAACCCATTGACCTGATGACAGCGCGAGCATTGTGTGCGGAAGGTGTCTTCACCCTTCAGGACCGCCACATCGGTCGGTTTGGGGGCCACCTCCAACTCGTTGGCCACCCACGAGGCGAAATCGGTAGACGTCAGACCCACGGCGTCCATCCGCATCCGAGCATGGCTGAGGCCGCAGAACTCGGTGCACTGGCCGGCGTAGATGCCGGGATGATCGGCCTGCATGCGCAGCGGGTGAATGCGTCCGGGCACCGCGTCGCGCTTGCCGTTGAGCCTGGGGATCCAGTACGAGTGGATCACGTCGCTGCTGGTGATCCTCAGCAGCACGTGGACCTTGGTCGGCAAGACGAGCTCGCCGCTGGTGACGATCGGCTCGGCGATGTCGACGTCGCCGCATTTCTGCACCGGATACTCGTACTCCCACCACCATTGCTGACCGGTGACGTTGACTACGCACTGAGTATCGCCGGTTTCGGCCAGCGAGAAAACGGTGCTGACCGTGGGAATGCCCACCGCAATCAGGATCACGGCCGGCAGGATGGTGAGGGCGATCTCGAGGGTCGGGTTGCCGTGCGATTGCCTCGGCATCTCCTGGCCACGATCGCGATATCGCACGACGACGAAAATGATGACGCCGAAGACGATGAGGCCGACGATTCCGGCGAGTAGGAATACCCACCACTGCAGGTTTTGGATCTCTTGTGCGTTTTCGCCGGCCGGCTTCCACGTGTCTTGCGGGGAATCGCTCGCGCAGCCGCCGAGCACGGCGGCCACAGCGAAGATGGCGAGCCCAACGGCCGATCGCTGTTTCACAAATCGCACCGTACTCATTCGCCGAACGACTCCGCTCATCGCCTCACGGCACCCTGATCTCGACCTCGGCGCCCTCGACGCCGGGCACGCTGAACGTATACGGCTGGGCGCTGGCGATCGACGGCTTCGGCAACACGAACGACAGGAACTGACTGCCGTCTTCGCGCACCAGCGTCGTGCAGATCCGTGGCCGTTGCTTGACCGGCGTGCCATTGGAGTCTTCCTCGAACTCGCCCATGTTCACCGTCAGCCGTCGCTTCTCGGCATCGCGATTCTTGAAGATCACTGTCGTCACGTTGCCGCGCGACACGGTGACGGGATTCTGAAATCCGGGAATTCCGAGCTCGTGAGCGGTGAGCTTGCCATCTTCGAGCACCACGGTGATGCCGACACTGGCCTTGGAGGCAACGGCCTGCGAGGCTTTCTCGTCGATCTCGGCCTGGGTGCCCTCGCCTTCTTCCGCCAGCGCGCATGCGGCACCATTGTCTGACTTGGTGGTGGGGTGGGCCTCGATCGTGCGCTGCCCGTCGACGGCCATCACCGCACCAGTGCTGACCAGACCGAGCACACCAATCGTGCACATCCCGGTGACCACCCCTTGCTTGAGGCTCGGCTTCGACGCCAGCAGGAACCCGCCGACCAAGACCAAGGCGCCGGCGATGACGAACACCACCGGTCCGCCACTCTTGTCGATCCACAGCATGATGCGCGAGAACGAGTAGATGATCGCGGCGAGCCCGGATGCGGCCAGCACAGGAAACTCGATCGGGTGAAGCATGCGTTTGCGCAGGCCGGCGTTGTATGCGGAGTCGGCCGAAGCCCGCTCGCTCCAGCCGTGAACCATCCACTCGACGGCCGCGGCCAGGAGCAATACAACTCCGGCCTTGAACACGATCGGCTTGGTCTCGGCGCCGACGGCGATGGCGCCGACTGCCACCGCCGACAGGGCGGGCCACATACTGCGTCCGACCGGTGGTTGCGCTGCCGGTGATTCGGTCGTGGCATTGTCGGACATCGCCGACACGCTGCCGTCGTGGACGTAGTAGTTGATACCGAACAGGAAGGCAAAGGCCAGCGCCGCGCTGAGCAGGCCGACCACGCCCAGCCACCCCGAGGAACCACCGGTGGAGACGCCGAAAACGACCGCGGCGACGGTCGACAAGACGGTGGCCCCGAGGAAGAGTTTGGATCCAGTGGTGAACATTCGCGCCCCTTCGCCTACTTCGTCACGTACACCACGAGCCACAACGCGAAGAACAACGCGCCGAGGAAGTACCAATACAAAGCATGTGCTGACACGATTTCACGATCGGTCGTGCGGCCACCCATGTAGCGAAAGGTGGTGATGGCGCTGAAGCCGATGCCGATGATGAGGAGCAACACGAACGTGCCGGTGATCGCGTAGAACATCGCGTTGAACGCTGTGGCGTCGTCGCCTGTGATCGGCAACTCCATGCGGGCATAGATGTAGGCCTGAGCGTTGACGATGGCCACCCCGATGAGACCGACGAGGCCGAGAGCCATGGCTGTGTGGCTGCGGGCGTCTCGCCGAGCGGCGTAGACGCCCCATTGGGCGAAGATCCCGATCAACACGAAGGCCAACAGCATCGTGTTTGCCGGTACGAGTGGCACATCGACGCCCTTCGGTACCCACCGGCCGTCGGTCACGTCCAGGGCCTCGGTGCGGAACCGCATCCACAACGCCAGCATGGCGCCGATCAGGGAGCCGGCGGCAACACAGCCGAGCGCGGTGCCGACGAACATCTGCCGTCGTGGGGCAGGGGCTGCGGCAGATGGCAAGGAGAGCATCAGCGGTCCTTCCGTGGCTTCAGATCGAGTAGCGGTTCGGCCGACGCCACGGTGTGCACGTCGGCGAAGTTGGCGTACGGCGCCGGTGAGGATGTCGCCCACTCGAGGGTGTGCCCATCCCACGGATCGTCACCAGCGTCGGCGCCCTTGGTGAACGACCGCACCGCCAGCCCGACGAACGCCAGCACCGTGACGAACATCAACACGTGCCCGGCAGCGGATAGCCCGTTCCACAGGTTCTGTGGACCCGAGTAGTCGAACTCACTGGCTTCGGCCGGTTGCTTGGCGAAACCGGCGACCAGGTACGGCAACGACGCAAGGACGGTGGCGATGAAACCGAGGGCGGCGAGTGGCAGCACCTGTCGGTCGGAAAGGGAACGTCCCCACAGCTTCGGGCCCCAGTAGGTGATCGCACCGAGCGCGCTGAGCACGGCGCCGTACACGATGTAGAGCCACACACCCTCTTCGAACACGGTGCCGGCAAGTTGGGCGTCACCCACGTAGAACACGGCACTGGCGACCATGCCGACGAACACCATCAAAGCCCCGAGCAATCCGAAGACCAACGGCGCGGTGATCCGCGGCCGGCCACTGCGCATCGACAGGGCGCCGAGAGCGATCACGATGAATCCACCGAGAACGGGCAACAGGTTGAACAGGGCGTACGGCAGCACCTCGCTGAGCCAACGCCCAACCGACAGATGGCTGACATCGCGCGACAGGTCCGCTGGCTGCTGCAGCATGCCGCCGAGCGCCGCACTGAGTCCGACGAGACCGATACCGGTGAAGATCACACCTCGCATCGGCAACTTGCGGCCGCTGGCAACGGCAATGACTTCGGCGGCGAACCCGAACACCGGGACCGCGTAGACGAGGGTGACCGGCTGGCTGAACCCGAAACCGATCCAGCCGTTGATCGCCCGATTGCCGCCGAATCCGATCCGGCCGTAGCGGTAGTCGAGATAGGTGTAGATCAGCGCGCCGATGACGGCCGGCAGCACGAGCAACAGTCCCAGCGCACCGACCAGCACTGACCAACTGAAGACGGGCACCCTGCGCATGTTCATGCCGGGTGCCCGAGTCGTGAGCACGGTCGTGGCCAACGAACCAGCAGCGGCCGCGAGACCGAGCAGCAACACGATGTGGCTGACGAGAAACAGCCCGACGAATCGAGGATTTCCACCGCCGGGCCCACCGTTGGCCGCGATCGAGATCAGCACGAGCACCGCACCGATGAGCCAGGTCCAGAACCCGGCAGCGGCCAGTCGAGGGAACGTGAGGGCGCGAGCGCCGAGTTGCAGCGGGACGATGGCGACCGCGATGCCGAGCAGCAGCGGCACAAGAACGACGAAGGTGAAGCCGAATCGATAGAGCGCGAAGAGTTGCGCCATCGAGTTGATGTCGAACATCGCCGCTTCGGCGTCGATGCGCTCGACGCCGAGCAATGCTGCAATCACGACCACGCCCAGCAGGGCGACGAGCGAGACAGCGATGAACAGACGACCGATGCGCTTGTGATCGGTTGTGGTGAACCAATCGCCTATCGACACCGTGCGGGCGCTGGGCGACGCCGTGACGCTGCTTGAGGCGCCTGTTGCGTGCGTATCGATGGTGGTCATAGACAGCGAACTCTTTTCGTATCGGGTGCGGGAGCGCGCGCCCAATTCAGTGCTCGATCGGTTACGGACGATTGGATTACACCTGCGAGATTACCCATAGCTCGGCGCGCGGGCCGAAATCCTCAGATGCCCGAACGCACCAGAACGTCGATCGTCATTGCAGCGAACAACAACGTGACGAAGGTGATGCTGAATCCGAAGACACGCATCGACCGCTGTGGCGTCGGGTTTTTGACGAGATCGGCGGTGCTCCACAGAAACAATCCTCCCGTGACCAGGGCGGTGGTGATGTAGATCGCGCCGAGGTGAGCCACAGGGATGAGCACCAGGGTGAACGCGACCATCAGCACCGTGTAGCCGACCATCTTGCGCGCCGTGACCTCGGCCGTCGCGACGGCGGGAAGCATCGGCACACTTGCCGCTCGATAATCGTCGGCGTAGCGGATGGCCAGTGCCCAGAAGTGCGGTGGTGTCCACAGGAACATCACGACGAACAAGACGATCGGAGCCCACGTCACGTCGTTGCGAACCGCCGCCCAGCCGACCAGCACCGGAACTGCGCCGGCTGCACCGCCGATGACGATGTTCTGTGTGCTGGTGCGCTTCAACCACAGCGAGTACACGAACACGTAGAACAGGGTCGCGGAGAGCGCCAATACAGCCGACAACAGGTTGGCGCCGGCCCACAGCACCCCGAACGCGATCGCTTCGAGAACGAGCGCGAAGATCAACGCGCTGCGTGGCTTGATGAGGCCCGTGACCAATGGACGGCCCTGCGTACGCGGCATCAAGGTGTCGATGTCGCGGTCGACAACCATGTTGATGGCGTTGGCACCACCGGCAGCCAGCGTTCCGCCGAGCAAGGTGATGGCGACTAGGGACCACGACGGCCAACCACGCTCTGCCAACACCATCGTTGGCACAGTCGTGATGAGCAGCAACTCGATGATCCGAGGCTTGGTGAGGGCGACATAGCCACCCAACACGGTGGTGGGCGTGCGACGCGCGCCGTGAGCGATCCCGTTGCGGCCCAGCCTGGCCGGCACCAAGCGTGAGGGAACGAGGGGGCGAGCACCGACAGCCATCGCATCATCGTACGGGCGTCGCAAGACACCAGCCAAAGCGGCAGAATGTGAACATGGCTCCATCGCCCGCTCCAGTCGAGGTCGGCGAGATCGACATCGATGACGAAACCGTGCCGGATCGGCCATGGATCGTGCTGGTCTGGAACGATCCGATCAACCTGATGAGCTATGTCACGTTCGTGTTCCAGAAGGTGTTCGGCTACAGCATGCAGAAGGCGACGTCGTTGATGCTCGACGTGCACGAGAAGGGTCGGGCCGTGGTCTCGAGCGGCGCCCGCGAGAAAGCCGAGATCGACGTCTTTCGATTGCACGAGCACGGCTTGTGGGCCACGATGCAGCAAGACGACTGATGGCTCGCAAACGCGCTTTCATCCCACCGATCGAACGTGTTCGCGACGGCTACGCCTTCAACATCGGCGACGACGAACGCCAATTGGTCACCCGTCTGCTGACCGAACTCAGCCAGTTGCTCATGGGCGAATCCGGCGATCCGCGTCTCATTCGAATCTTCCCGCCTGCCTACCACCTGGCTGACGATGCCGACGCCGACGCCGAGTACCAACGCCTGATGCGCGAAGACCTCGTCGCCTCGCGGCTGTCCGGAATCACCACGGTCAACGCGGCATTGGAAGCACCGGGGCCGGTCGACGAGGAGT
>JANOJI010000176.1:0-2251 GCA_031408175.1 Ilumatobacteraceae bacterium | reverse complement strand
GGCGTCTGCAAGAAGATGATGTTCTCTTTCAGCAAACGCGAGTAGAGATCCATCCCCCGTTCGCCACGACTCGTCTGCTCGATGACATTGGGAACCAGATAGTTCTTGGACTCAATCATGGTCGTGCCCTTCATGGTCGTGATCGTGGTCGTGATCGTGGTCCCCGTGGTCGTGGTCGTGATCCCCATGGTCGTGGTCGTCAGTCTTGCCGATCACGAGCGCGCGATCGATCGGATTGCCATGCTGGTCGACGATCTCGACGTGATCGAGCAGCCAGTCGAGTGCTTTGGTCTTGCGCATCTGAGCGACGAGGTCGGTGACGGCGTCGTTCTTCTCGTACGCCTTGCGAACCTGGTTGGCTTTCTGGCGCACCTGCACAGCAATGCGGGCGTACTCGGCTTCGATGTCGTCGTCGGTGACCTCGAGCCCCTCAGCAACACCGACCGCCCGCAGCGCAAGATCGACCTTCACGGCCTTCTGCGACTGCACCTTCAAGCCCTCGATGAAGGTTGCTGTGTCTTGGCCGGTGACCTGCAGCCACTGGTCGACGGAAATGCCTTGAGCTTGGAACTGTTGCACGGTGCTCTGCACGCGGCCCTGCAGATCGGCTTGCACCATCGACTCTGGTGGCTCGATGTCGACCAGCCCGGCGAGCGACGACGTGGTTTTTTCGATGAACTGGTTGCGGGTTTGGTTGAGCTTGCCGACGCCAATGCGCTCGGCAAGAGCGGCGCGCCATTCTTCGATCGTGTCGAACTCGCCGAGGTTCTCGCTGACCCACTCGTCGGTGAGTTCTGGCAGCTCTGTCTCTTGAATCTTGGAAATGTTGACGACGAAGTCGGCCGGTTCACTGGTGCCGTTGGGCGTGGCGGTGAACGTCAGTTCGTCACCGACCTTGGCACCCAGCAACTCGCCGTCGAAGCCCGGAGCCACCCACCCGTTGCCAACTTGGTACAGCCAATCCTCAGTATTGAGGCCCGCAACGGGCTCGCCGTCGCGGCTACCGGCAAGGTTGAGCGTCACCTGGTCGCCGGATTGCACAGGACGATCGACGTCGACCAACGAGCCCTGCCTGCGAAGCTCGGCTTCGACCGCCTCATCGATGTCGGCCTCGGTCGCCACCGGTGAGGTGAGCTCGACACGAAGTCCGCCGTACCCGGGCACAGTGATCTCGGGGCGCACCTCACATGTCGCGTCGAAGGAGACCGGACCCGACTCTTGGCCACCCGTGAACTCGATGTTCGGGGTGGCGACGAGGTCGATGTCGTGTTCGCGAACTGCGTTGGCGAGGTACTGCGGTACAGCATCGCGAAGTGCTTGCTCGCGTGCAGTGGCGAGGCCGATGCGGGCCTCGAGCACCTTGCGCGGCACTTTGCCCGGACGGAAGCCCGGAAGCTTCACCTCCTTGGCGATGGTGCGAAAAGCCATGTCGATGTCGCGATCGAATTCGGCTTCATCGATGGTCACCGAAACCTTGACGAGCTTCTTGGCGGGTGCATCTTCTGGGGTGTCCACTACGGGCTCGATCGTGCTATTCACAGATCGTCGATGCTATCGGTCGGCCCTGTCATCGGGCAGACTGTGACCATGACCTATTGGAAGCCTCACGCGCTTGCCAAACCGCATGCCGATCAGCTCGACCTCCGGATCGGCGACCGAGTCGAATCCACCGTCGACCTCGAATCCGGTGTCGCCGCGGGCACCGAAGGCAAGGTCATCTTGGCCAATGGATTCAACTGGCAGCGCTATCGAGTCGCATTCGTCAATGGGATCGAGGTCGGCGATCTCGACCAGCGCAACATCATTCCCATCGGCCGAGCCGCCAAGCGCCTGGCCAAAGCCGCCAAGCGCGCCTGACTCCCCGACCCGAGCCGGTGCCCATCCGAGTGTTTGCCGCCCACATCGTCCAACGGAGTGTTTCAGGCCCACCCGAGGTGGCGCGAAACACTCCACCGGGAGTTGGCGCGTGACGTCGTTACGTCACCGGTTCCCTGGCGTCGGGGCGGAGTGGGCGCGCTTCGACGGGCCGGCCGGCACGCAGATGGTCGACTCGGCAATCACGGCAATGAGCGAGTGGATGGCCAGCGGCAACACGGCCGCCAACGGTGGGCCGTTCGCTGCTGCCGAGGAGTGCCAGCGTCTGATGGATCGCACGCGTGCCGCCGTCGGCCAGTTCCTGGGAGGCGACCCGAACGGCATCAGTTTCGGCCCCAACATGACCTCGCTGACGTTTGCGGTGTCTCGGGCGGTC
>JANOJI010000258.1:0-2092 GCA_031408175.1 Ilumatobacteraceae bacterium | reverse complement strand
TCGCCGGTGAGGTGGAGGTCGTCGGTGAATGGAGCGGTGCCCAGGTGGCCTGTGGAACCGGCGACAACATGGCGGCTGCGCTCGGCCTCGGACTGCAACCAGGAGTCGCAGTGCTGTCACTGGGAACCTCCGGCACGGCTTTCGCAGTCAGCGATCATCCAACCGCAGATGCCAGTGGCGCGGTCGCCGGATTTGCCGATGCCACCGGGCGCTATCTGCCGTTGGCGTGCACGCTCAACGCCACCAAGGTGACCGACGCGATCGCACGACTGCTCGGCGTCGATCATGCCGAATTCGATCGACTGGCGCTTGCCGCGCCTGCCGGTGCCGGAGGACTCACATTGCTGCCGTACTTCGACGGCGAGCGCACCCCCAATCTTCCGAAGTCGACTGGAGTGCTCTCAGGGTTGCGCAGTGACGTCTCCCGCGAGCAGATCGCCCGCGCTGCCGTCGAAGGCGTGGTGTGCGGGCTGCTCGATGCACTCGATGCTGTGGGTGCTCAGGCACCGGTCACGTCGGTGCGTCTGGTCGGAGGAGGGGCGCGCAGCGTCGCATTTCGCGCAGTGGTCGCCGACCTGTGTGATCTTCCCGTCATGCTTGCCGACGCCGAGGAAGCGGTAGCCGCAGGGGCGTGCGTGCAGGCAGCTGCGATTGCGCTCGATGTGACGCATAGCGAGGTGGTCGATCGCTGGGGACTGGGAGTTGGCTCTCCATTGCAGGCGTCCGCAGGCGATGTCGCCTCGGTGCGGGCCCGCTACGCAGACATGCGCGCCGCCACGTATCCGTCAACTGCGTGACATGGCCGCCGATCCATTTGCTGTTCTGGGTGTGAGTCCCAACGCCACACTCGATGAGGTGCGCGCCGCGCGTCGGAAGCTCGCCGCTCAGTTCCATCCCGATCATGGTGGCGATCCGGCGAGAATGGGGGAGATCAACGTCGCCTTCGATGCTGTTGTCGCCCAGTTGGCGCTGCGTCCACGACCGACGCCTGGCTTCCGAGGCGTGCAACACGACGCACCGTCGTTCACCATCGACACATTGCCGGTCGAGGCGTTCGACGCCCTGCTGGTCGTCACCTCGTGGATGGGAGAGGTGCTGGTCGATGATCCTCCGTACGTGCTCGAGGTGCATCTCATCGAGCCAGGCCCGTGTTGGTGCCGGCTCGACCTGGTGCCCGACGCAGGCAGTAGCACCGTGACCCTCACGGTTGCCTCGATCGACGGGACCCCTGCGCCCGATGTCGAACTGGTTCGCGACGTGTGGGTCGCCAACTTGAACCGTTTGTAAGCGACAGCGCGCCCAGGTGGTCACCGCACCACCGTCCCTGAGACGGTCAGAGTGTGACAGCCCTGCGGGCAGGAAGGCACCGCATCTCAATGCGAAGGATTGGCGGCGGCTTTGGTGAGGCGGTCGCGGATGGCGTGACCCAATCCGACCGCGGGTGGAAGCACGGCGATCACTTTGTCAATGCCGCGATCGTCCGCGTCACGCAGTTGTGCGAACAGCGTGTGCGCGTAGCGGACGAGATCGTCTTCGTCGAGGATTTCGCTGCCGGCATGGCTGGTCGCCAGTCGTCGAGCCTCGGCGATTGTCGCTGCAAGAACGACCCGACAACGTGGAGCGTAGTGCGAATCGAGCATGCCGGGCGACCGCTTTGCGCCGGCGGCCGCGCCCAGAGTCAGGTTCAGCAGAGCTTCGATGTCCTCGGTCGGAATTCCGCCTGGCCGGAGCACCTGCGGTGGATCCACGGTGCAATCGACGATGGTCGATTCGACGCCGATCGGGCACGGTCCGCCGTCGAGCACGAAGTCGACATCGTCGCCGAGGTCGGCGAGCACATGCTCGGCCGTCGTCGGGCTGACTCGACCGAAGCGATTGGCCGATGGAGCGGCCAGCCCGCCACCGAACTTGGTCAACAGTTCGAGCGTCAACGGGTGCGCCGGCACGCGAACACCAACCGTCTCGAGTCCACCGGTTACGACATCGAGCACCCGAGCGGCCCGGGGCACCAGCAGCGTGAGCGGCCCAGGCCAGCATGCATCAGCGAGCACAGCCGCGGCTGAAGGAATCGTCGCTGCCCAGTCCTCGAGAT
>JANOJI010000120.1:0-9506 GCA_031408175.1 Ilumatobacteraceae bacterium | reverse complement strand
GAACGGCGTGTACTGCGCCAACCCCTTACCCGCCAACGTCTTGGAGATCGCAGCAGTCAACGTCGTCTTACCATGGTCGATATGACCCATCGTGCCAATATTGACATGCGGCTTATTCCGCTCAAACTTCGCCTTGCTCATTGCTATCTCCGTCTTTCGGGGATTTGTGGGTTGTCAAAGAACGCACGGAGTGTAGCGGCGCGAGCCACATGCGCGCACCTGCTCGGTCGCACATTCTCCCAAACGCAGCGACATGCGAGGGGCCGAGGCGCCTCGCGTAGGCTGCGCCGGTGTTCACCGCGGGCAACCTGATCCTCGGGTCAGTCGCGGCCCTGATCGTCGGTATGTCGAAGACTGCCTTTCCCGGCGCAGCGCTGGTGGCTACCCCAATCATCGCGACCATCGTCACCGGTCGGGCAATTGCGGGAACCACATTGCCGATCCTGATCGCTGCCGATCTGTTCGCTGTCACCTGGTACAGCCGGCACGCCCGCTGGGATCTGCTGCGACCGATGATCATCTCGGTCAGTGTCGGTTTCGCCGCCGGGGCGACGTTCTTTGCCGTGGTCGGTTCGTCGACTCGACCCATCGACATCGTCATCGGTGTCAGCATCCTGCTGATGGCAGGCCTGCAGACGTGGCGAATGGTCCACCGCCAGGAGCCGGTGCTGCCGACGCCAGCAGCAGCGGTCGTGTACGGCAGCTCCGGAGGTTTCACCACGTTCGTGGCCAACGCTGCAGGCCCGGTGCTGAACACCTATCTCGTGCGCCTCGGCCTCGGAAAGGCCGAGCTGGTCGGCACCTCGGCGTGGTTCTACTTCGCCGTCAACATCGCCAAGATCCCCGTCTACCTGGCGCTCGGTCAGTGGTCCAGCGGCGGACGATTCTTCACTGGCACGACCCTGGCGTTCGACGCCGCTCTCCTTCCGGCAGTTCTGGTTGGCCTGTTCAGCGGCCGCAGGATGTTACACAAGCTCCCCGAGCGAGCGTTTCTGATCGGGGTGCTGGTGCTGTCGGCGGCCGGTGCGATCAAGCTGCTGTTGCCGTAGCGCGTCGGTCAGCGCACCAGGTAGTACACGGCCAACACGGTGCCATAGGTGACGACGACCGAGCGCAGGACCGCCGGCTTGATCCTGGTCACCAACTTGCCGCCGGCGAGCCCGCCCAACAGGCTGGCGGGGGCCATCACCGCGACGAGGCTCCAGATCACATGACCCGACCCGGCGAAGAAGCCGGCCGCGACGACGTTGATCACGAGTGCCAGCACCTGCTTGAGTGCGTTCAACCGCGGCAGTGATTCGTCGATCACCAGGCCGAGCACTGCAAGCAAGGCGATGCCAAGCCCTGCGCCGAAGTACCCGCCGTAGATCGACACCACGAACGTCGACAACACTGCAATCGCGCTGGGGGCGCCGTGCGGCCGGGTGCCGATGCCGAGCCATTTGCGGATGTAGTTCTGCCCGCCCAGCAGCGCACAGGCCAACAGGATCAGCCACGGAACCAGCTTGGTGAACGCTGCCTCGCCCGTCGCCAACAGCAGCACCGATCCCGCCAGCCCGCCAAGACCGGCAGCGATCGACAGTCGAACGAGCCGCGACCGCTGGCCGGGCAGTTGCGATCGCTGCGCGACGGCACCACCGAAGTACCCGGGGCACAGTGCCACGGTGTTGGTGACGTTCGCGCCAACCCGGCTGGCACCGAGCGCGATCAACGTCGGGAACGAGATCAGCGTTCCCCCACCGGCGATGGCATTGACCCCACCCGCCATCGCTGCAGCCACCGCTGCAATCAGATGATCGGCGACCGTGAAGGCGATCACGGCAACCCCCCGTCGAAGAACGCAGCAGCGCGTTCTCCGATCAGCACCGCAGTTGCCGCCGGTCCACGTGAGGGAGCGGTCGGCAGCACCGACGTGTCGACAACTCGCAGACCCTCTACACCGCGCACCCGACAGTATTGGTCGACCACCGCCATCGGGTCTGTATCCGGTCCCATCGGAGCACTGGAGCACAGGTGCACGGCGGTCGTGATGTTGTCAGTGATCCACGTGTCGAGCTCAGCGCGCGGACTGGGCGAGGTGCGCCGCACGCCGAGTCTGCGCATCGCGGTCGAGTCGATGATCGCTGTGCCGATCTCGACCGCCGCTCTCAGGTGCCCCCGATCGACCTCCGCCTCGAGCGAGTGGTAGTTGATCCTCGGCCGACCTCGAGGATCGGCAGATTCCAGCGTGACCTCGACAGCGCTCTCGGCGCGCTCCAGCAGAACGCCCACCACCAGTTCCGTCGGAGAAGCACCGGAACCCGGCACCAACTCAGCCATCGATGACAGGTACGGCATCAGCGCAACCGGCGCCCCGCCGACAATCGTGTCGAGCGCGACCTCGACGATTCCGGCCATCACCGCTCGCGGCAGCGCCCGCGTCGGTTCGAATCCCAGGAAGGCCTGTGGATGGTCGCGACAGCGAGTGCCAACTCCAGGCAGGTCGGCGACGACCGTGATCCCGTGGCCGCGTAGTTGAGGCGCTGGTCCGACCCCCGACAGCAGCAACAACTGCGGCGACATCACCGCTCCGGAGCACAGCACGATCTCGTCGCCGTAGAACGTGTCGATGGAACCAAAGCGTCCGATCTCGACACCAATGGCTCGATTGCCCTTCATCACGACTCGCCGCACGGTGACCTGACTTTCGATGGTCAGGTTGTCCCGGTCTCGATTGGGCGTGACGTAGGCCAGCGCGGCGTTGACGCGAACGCCAGCGACGATGTTGCGTGGCAACCGGCCACACCCTGGCGTGCCCGGCGCGTTCTTGTCGGGTTCGACCGGGAAGTCGAGCGCGGCGCATCCCGCAACGAACGCCTCGCTCAACGGATGCAGATCGGTGGCCGCAGCTCGTAGGACCGGCATCGGGCCACCACTGCCGTGGAACTCGCTGTCGGGGAAATCGAGATCGTCCTCGAGACGCTTGAAGAACGGCAGCACCTTGTCGAACGACCACTCGTCGTTTCCGAGCGCCGCCCACGTGTCGAAGTCTGCGGCCGTGGCACGCACGAACACCCCGCCATTCACCGTGCTCGACCCTCCCATCACCTTGCCGCGCGGCACTGACACCGTCCTGGAGGGCGTCAATCTGGCATCGAGGGTCCAGTTGGCAGCGTGGCCGTCGGCAGCTCCTGGCATCGCCGATGCGTCGAGCAATTCATCGGGAGCTTCAGTCGAGCTGACGAGGTCGCGACCGGCCTCCACCAGCAAGACCGATCGGTCGGGGTTCTCGCTGAGCCGCGCCGCCAGTGCACATCCAGCCGAGCCGGCGCCGACGATGACGACGTCGTAATGGTTCACGCCGACCCGATCCTAGGCACCGTCGTGACCAGAAAACGGTACGAGGCCCGGGCATGTCGCCCGGGCCTCGTCCACCTTCGACTATCAGGCTTCAACGATCAAGACGGGATCAGACGCCCCACAATGCCTTGAACTGATCCACCATCGTGGCCGGGCCGGGCCAACCGTCAGGGCCAAGATCGAAGATCTCCTGGGCAAGTGCAGCGTCGCTGATGATGAAGCTCGGGAGAACTGCGTTGGCACGCTCCTCCGGGTTCTCCATGCCGAGCGCATGGCGAGCCATCCCATCGACCATCAACCAAGCGGCATACACCTTGGGGTTTGCCGTCCACGCCGAGTGCGTGCCGTCGATGATGCCCTGCAAGCCGAGGGAGGTCGAGAAGTCGACACCGGTCAACTTGACCTGCTTGAGCAGGTCAGCGGCCTCGAGAGCTTCCTTCACGCCGGCCGGGATGTCGCCAAAGCTGAAGTGGATGTAGTTGATCGACGAATCGGCTTGCACTCTCGCCACAACTTCGGCTGGCACGCCGCCGGCGATGAGCGCATCAACCGTCGTGTCGAGTTCCTCGAACGTGCAGTCGGGGCAGTTCTCATCGTATGCGGCCTTGGCACCGGTGGCCTCGGAGACGAGCACTGGGAAGTCGGGGATGTTGACCATCAACGTATGCGCTGTGCCGCCCGAGTCAGCGATGATCCAGTTGGCGTTGAGGCCACCGGTGTATTCGACGGCGAGATCATCACCACACTGCAGGAGCAGGTTGTTGTTGGCGAAGTCGGGATCGTCGGTCGAGTAGCAGCTGAGGTACGGCACACCCTTGGCCTTCGCGGCGTCGATCTGCTCTTGGGCCGTGGCCAACGGTGACCCGGTGTGGGCGATGTAGTCGGCGCCCTGATCGAGTGCCTGCTGAATCGCCGGACCCTGAGCAAAACTGGCACCCGGGATCACCAGGAGGTCCCAGCCAAGTGCCGCGGTGGCATCTCTGAAGCCCGGAGTGATGGCAACGCACGAGGGCTGCTCGCATTCCAGCCAGGCGACGGTCTTCTTCTCCGGCACGCCGGTCAGGGGGATGGTCGGACCGATTTTCTCGGCCGGCTTGCTGTTCTCGGCAACGATTGCCTCGGCGCGGGCCAGGCCGGCTGCGGCATCGTCTCCACCTTCGGCAGCACTTGTTTCGGTCGCCTCCGCTGCCGACGTCTCGGTGGCCCCGGCGGCGGTCGTCGAGGTCGTGTCTTCGTCGTCGCCGCAAGCAGCGGCGAGGAGGGCGAGCGGTATGAGTACCGCCGCTGCGCGTGAGAACTTCTTCATTGGATGGTTTCCCCCTTGTTAGGTGACAGCGCCGGACGTTTCGAGTCGATCTGATTCGCCAGGCAATTTGTTTTGACTATAAAGTATCGCGCAGCGTCGTGGCAACAAACATCGGGGGTTCGACACGACGGTCAAAAAACTGTAGGGGGTTTCGTGCAGCCATTGCTGACGATCGAGCATCTGACAAAAGTGTTTCCGGGGCAGGTCGCACTCGACGACGTCAGCCTCACGATCAACGCCGGACGCACGCACGCGCTCGTCGGCCAGAACGGTTCCGGTAAGTCGACGCTGATCAAGATCCTCGCCGGTTACCATCAGCCCACCGGCGAACCCACAGCGACCTACTACGGGTCAGACGGCGACGGCGCACCACTGCAGCTCGGCGATGGCAAAGCAGCGGAGGCACACGGCATCCGCTTCGTCCATCAAGATCTCGGGCTCGTCGACACCCTCACCACGGTCGAAAACCTGGCGCTGGGGACCGGCTTCACGACGCGGTTCGGTCGGATCGACTGGAAGGGCGAAACCGAACGAGCAAAGGCTGCGCTCGCCGATCTCGGCTTCGACGACTTCGACGTGACCATCCCGATTGGTAACCTGGCGCCTTCGCAAAAAACCGCTGTTGCGTTGGCCCGAGCTCTGCGCGGTTGGCAGGAAGCTGCGCATCTCCTCGTGCTCGACGAACCCACGGCATCACTTCCCGGCGCCGATGTGCAGCGACTGTTCGAAGCCATCCGCCTGCTCAAGGCTCGCGGCGTCGCAATTCTCTACGTCTCACACCACCTCGACGAGGTCTTCGAAATCGCCGATGAGGTCACCGTGCTGCGCGACGGAAGACCGATCACGACCCTCGACGTCGGAGAGCTCGATCACGGCAAGCTCATCGAGTTGATGATCGGCCACAAGGTCACGCTCGGTACCAGCTCGGCTCAACGGATCGACGACGAGGTCCGCCTGGAGGTCAGCGGGCTCGCCGGCGGCAACGTCGAATGTTTCGACTTGCAACTGCACAGCGGTGAGATCGTCGGTGTCGCCGGCATCACCGGTTCCGGGCGCGAGCACATCGTGCCGCTGATCGCCGGCCACCTTCCGACGACCGGTGGTTCCGTCGTCATCAACGGCATCGCCACTGGCAACTACGCACCACGTCAGACCGTGCAGTCCGGGGCGTGCTACCTCGCCGCCGACCGGACCGCCCACGGAGTGTTCAAGTACTTCTCGGTGGTTGCCAACACGACCATCAGCGACGTGAAGCGAAACACCAAGTTCGGCCGGCTGCTGCACAAGCAGGAACACGGTGAGGCCAAGGAGTGGATCGACAAGCTACAAGTCAAGACTGCCGGTGGCGCCGCGCACATCGGAACACTCAGCGGCGGTAACCAGCAGAAGGTGCTGTTCGCCCGCGGTCTGCGGCTGCGACCGACGGTCGTCATGCTCGACGAGCCGACGCGTGGGATCGACGTCGGCGCCAAGGAGGAGATCCACTCCTTGATCGACCAAGCGGCTGCCGAGGGCGCAGGCGTCCTGATGGTATCCACCGACACCGACGAGATCGTGCGCACCGCCAATCGGGTGATCATCATGCGCGAGGGCAAGATCGCCGCCGAGCTCACCGGAAGCGACATCACGGTCCAAAGGATCGAGCGAGCTCAGTCACAATCTGGTCTCGAAGCAACCACGTCAAGCAACTCGAAGGACGCCGTACTATGACCACGACTCTCGATCCCGCCAACGCCCCGGTAGCGACGAGCTTGCCGCGCAAGACCGTGATTCAGATGCTGCACCTCGACAAGTACAGCGCGCTGTACCTCTGGGCCGGCTTCATGATCGTCTTCGGCCTCTCACAGGACAGCTTCCTCAGCAAGTCGACGTTCATCACGGTGTTCAACGAGAAGGTTGTGATCGGCGTGCTGGCGCTCGCCTTTCTCATTCCGCTGGCCGCCGAGACGTTCGATCTCTCGGTCGGCAACATGATGGCGTTCTCGGTGGTGATCACCGATGTGCTCACCAGGGACACCGACATCCCGCCCGGCATCAACGCCGTCATCGCCATCCTCGCCTGCGCCGCTGTCGGCTTCGTCAGCGGGTTCATCGTGGTCAGACTCGGGGTGAACTCCTTCATCGCCACGTTGGGCATGAGCCAGGTGCTCACCGGCCTGTGCATCTACTTCTCCGGCAACCGCGCACTCAACGGACTGCTGTCCAAGGGATACACACAGTTCGGGACCCGCAAGCTGCTCTTCGATCTGCCGCTGTACTTCTATCTCTTCCTCCTGCTCGCGGCGATCGTCTGGTACGTACTCGAGCACACCGCCATGGGCCGATATCTGTTCGCCGTCGGTGGCAATCGCGAGGCGGCCCGCCTGGCCGGTCTCAACACCAACCGGATCACGTGGGGCGCACTCGTTGCTTCCGCGGTGATCGCCGGATTCGCAGGAACAGTGCACACGTGGAAGTCGGGCGGCTCGTACTCGGGCACCGTGGGCCCGGGCTTCTTGTTTCCGGCGGTCGCCGCCGTGTTCTTCGGCGCCTCGCAGCTGCGCGGCCGCCCGAACGTGTGGGGCATGATGATCGCCCTCTACACCTTGGCCTTCGGCGTGTACGGACTCCAGCTCACATTGAAGAGCGCACAGTGGGTCCAGAGCCTGTTCGAAGGAATCTCCCTGCTCGTCGCTGTCGCCTTCGCCAGCCGGCACATGGTCATACGGGCCAAGAAACGCAAAGCCGCAGTCCCAGTCGGGTTGTAGACACCGTCGATCGCCTACCTCTCGAGGCGCATCGCCGGGTGGCCGAAGAACTGAAACGCCACAAGGGTCGAAGAATTCGGTTCGTCGCCGGTGCCGAACGCGGCCCGTTCGGCGCGAACGATCTCGGCAATCGGGTCGCCGGCAAATGCTCTGGCGTAGAAGCGCTCGGCCAGCGCGCTGGCAACCCCATCGTCGATGGACCACAGCGGTGCGACCACCGCGGATGCTCCGGCGAACAGAAACGCCTCGGCGAGTCCTGCGTAGTCACCGAGCGTCTCTTGGCCCGTGCCAACCTGGCAGGCATTGAGGAACACCAGCGGCCCTTCGGCGAGCGAACCTCCTTTCACTACGAGCGGATCGATCACCACACCATCGACCAGGACCAGCCCCTGTTTGGCGGTGCCGGGGTCGTACTTGCCGTGCAGTGAGAAGTGCAGCACGTCGCCGGCCGGATTGCCCATCAGACACCCGACGACCTTGTCGGTCACTGCGTCGACCCCGACAGCGTGGTACAGCTCGACCAGTGCGGCCGCCTCTGCCTCGGCGTGTTCGAGACGGCTCCACCCGGGCTGCTCGTAACGACCACTGATCACGACCATGCCTTCGACGTGCACGAGGCGCGGAGGCGGCAGCGGAGGCCGGTCGGTGGCCAGCACCCAGCGACCGATCGTGACCTGAGCGCCGAGGAATCCGATGGTCGACGAGTCGAGCGGCACCGGCATCGTCGCCAACTCCCACGGCACGTACGCCTCCTCCGAAAGCAGCAACACCGTCGGACGTCTGGGTGTGATGGCTTGGCTCACTGTCGTCAGTGCCGCCCACATCTCGTCGGGCACCTTGGCGCCGAGGGTCAGCCCGATGCCATTGAGGCCGAGTGCCAGCGTCGCCAGGCCTTCGTGAGCAGCGATGGTCGAGATCACAGTGCGTGCAAAGGCATCGGGGTCGTCACCGATCGACGTCGTCCCTCCTTCGTCGAACGTGGCATGCGGCGACTCGAACGACCACAGCAGCCGCCCCGGGTCGCTGCCGCGCAGGATGCGCACCGTGAGATCCGGTGCGTCGTCAGCCGTGGGCACGCCGAGCGAGCCGGCCGCGCTCGACGACGGCGATGGACCGTCGACCTCGAGTTCATCCACGCTGGCGACGACTCGCACCGAGCGGACGCCGAGCCCCATCGTCTGACTGTCGACCGAGTACAGCACGTTGATCGCCTGCGGGAGATCGGTCTCCGAAGCTGCTGGGGCGACGAGATGAAACACCACGTGCGGATAGGGCGCCGCAGCCGAGACCAGCATGGTCCTTCGCCACGTTTCACCGGCTGCCAGTTCGAAGCCATCGGCAACGACCTGGACCGTCAGCTCGTAGTCTCCGACACTCGATGGTGGACGGACCAACTCAGGGCCGACCACGCCGCTGACCTGTGTCGGCGACAGCCCCACCGTGAGATCGAAACCGGTCTCGGCAAGCAGTGTGTCGTCACACTCGATCTGCGCAAAGGCGCGTCGCGGCGGATCAGCGTCGACCTCGGGCTCGGCCCCGCTTGGCTCTACCGTGCTTGGTTCCGCCCCGGACGGTGGCGGGAACGCGTGGGTCGGAGATACTGGCGGATTCGGCGCAGACGGCGACGAGGGCGACATCGAAGGCGACGAAGGCGGTGGCGGTGGCGAGGGCGACATCGAAGGCGACGAAGGCGGTGGCGAGGCAGACGGTGGCGGCGATGGCGCTGGAGGGATGCGGGCGGCGGCGGCCCCTCCCCCGGCGGTGCTTGCTGCCACCGTGCTTCCGGCACCCGCGGCCGCGCCGCCACCGAGGAACACTGCGAGTGCGACCGGCGTGAACGCAACGATGCTGAACTGCTGGGCCAGTATGCACAGGGCGATGCCGACCAGTAGCCCGGCGGCGGCACCCCACCAGGCTGATGCCTGGCCACGACGGGTCCGTATCATCACCAGAACGACCAGTGCGATGCCGACCGCCAGGGTCACGGCAGCCGCGATCCCGATCACAGTGGTCAACGGCGACCGGCCGTAGACCCGAACCCAGAACGCACCGTTGCATGGCCCGCTGCGCACCTCGATGTGGTACCACCCGACCCCTATCGTGCTGATGTCGGC
>JANOJI010000100.1:0-15220 GCA_031408175.1 Ilumatobacteraceae bacterium | reverse complement strand
CCGCCCGCTGACCAGGACGTAGACCGCGTCGCCGGCCTGACCTTCGTGGTAGAGGTAGGCCTGGGTGGGGATCTTCAGGTGGCGGCAGCGAGCCTCGAGGGCGGTGCGTTCGCGCTCGGGAAGCGACGCAAAGAGAGCAATAGTTTCGGCAATGACCCCAAGATACATCAACACGCAGAGTTGCGTGTTGTAGCACGCACATGAGCGTGGTCCTAACACCATCGGCCGTGGTTTCGTTCAACCATGAGGACGAACGCAACACCTGAAGAAGTAGCAGTTCTGGTCCAGCGCCATTTCGACGGCGACACCAAGGCATTGAGCGAGCTGATCGCAATCTTTGAATCCTTGGTCAAGGCCGCGGCGCGCCGAGTTCTGCGCTGCTCGACCGACGTCGACGATGCCGTGCAGGACACATGGCTGAACTTCGTCCGGTTCGGTGATCGCATCGCCGATCCCGAGCGCGTGGGTGCGTGGCTGTGGACGGTCGCGCTCAACTCGGCGCGCCGAATTCAACGCCGCGACAACCGCTGCATCGTTGCCGACAACGTGGTCGCCCTCGCCGACGCGATGGCCGACGAGGTGCCCGAGCCCGACCAGGCATTGCAGCGGTGTGAGCGGTCCACGGTCGTTCGCCGTGCTGCATCCGAAATGCGCGAAACCGACCAGCGCGTGTTGAGCCTGATGATGGACGAGCGAGCCTACGACTACCGCCAGATCAGCAAGATCAGCGGCAGGCCGATCGGCAGCCTGGGCCCCACGCGCGACCGGATCATCCGCAAGCTGCGCACCAATCCAGAGGTTGCCGAACTGATGACCGCCGTCTGAGTGCCGCTCATGTAGACATGGCGCATGGCGCCAGCAGCGGTCCGACTGGGTCTCCTGCTGCCCCCGTCGGAGGGCAAGGCGGCCGGGGGCGACGGTCCGACGTGGTCGGCAGGGCTCGGCCGATTTCCCGATCTCGAGGCACACCGCACGGCGCTGGTGCGCAAGCTCGCCAGGGCCCGGGGCGGCAACGCGAAGTTGCTCGGCGTGGGCGGAAGCCATCTCGCCACGGCACGTCTCGCCAATGCCGCACTCTCCACCGCACCCTCCTTGCCGGCCTGGCAGCGCTACACCGGCGTGGTGTGGAATGCGTTCGACGTCGCCTCGCTACCGACGGCTGCTCGACGCCGAGCGATGGCTTCAGTCGTCATCGTCTCCGGCCTGCTGGGCCTTGCGGCGCTCGATGATCCCACGCCTGAGTATCGACTGAAGATGGGCGCATCGCTCGCTCCGTATGGCAAGCTCAGCACCTGGTGGCGGCCAACGATCGGAGACGCTCTTGGCACATGGGCGGCGGGCCGTTTCGTGATCGACCTGTTGCCACATGAGCATCGCGCGGCATGCTCGTCGGCCCACATGCACGGCGTCGCCGTCACCTTCGTCGAACGCACCGGCAAGCTCGCCGGTCACGACGCCAAGGCAGCGAAGGGGCGGCTCACCCGCCACCTGGTGACCAGCGGTGGTCATCCTCTGGGTGCGTTGCGATCATGGACGGATCCGCGGTTCGATCTGGTGCTCCGACCATTCGGATGTTGACGCCCCGGTATCGTCGCCGCCGTGGAAGTGATGTCGACGGCCGATCTCGAGCGTCGCACCGCATTGCGCAAGATGAAGGTCGTCGCGACCGCACTCCTCGGCGCGGTCACCATCGTCTTCTTCATCGCCCGCTGGCTCGAGGAGACCCACGGGTGGGTCGGGTACGTGCGCGCGTTCGCCGAGGCATCGATGGTCGGTGCACTGGCCGACTGGTTCGCCGTGTCGGCGCTGTTCCGCCATCCGCTCGGCCTGAAGATTCCGCATACGGCGATCGTGCCGCATCGGAAGGATCAGATCGGACGCTCACTCGGCGAATTCGTGCAGACCAACTTCTTGACGCGTGAAGTGCTGCACGAGCGTCTCTCGGGAGCCAAGGTCGGCAAGCGCCTCGGTGACTGGATGGCCGACGAGCACAACGCGGCGAAGGCCGGTGAAGGAGTCAGTGATCTGCTGCGCGGTGCACTGGAAGTGCTCGACGATCGCGACGTCTCGTCGGCATTGGAAACGTTGATCGAGCGTCGGGTTCGGGCGACTCCGGTGGCCCCACTCGTCGGTAAGGCCATCGACCTGGCGGTCGAAGGCGGACACCACCAACGATTGCTGGACGCTGTGTTGACCGGCCTCGGTGGCTTTCTCGAGGACAACCGGACAACGTTCAGAGCGCGGCTCGAACACGAGTCACCGTGGTGGATACCCGAGTCGATCGACGACCGGCTGTTCAACAAGATCTACGGCGCGGTGCACGGCTTCCTCGCCGACATTGGCTCGGACTCGAATCACGAGGTGCGCCACTCGATCGACACCCGAGTCGTCGCGTTCGCTCATCGATTGCGCGACGATCCGCAGCTGCTTGCCAAGGGCGAGGAGTTGAAGATCGAGTTGCTGGCTCATCCCGATGTTCGGGCGTGGCTGAGCTCGCTGTGGGGTGAAGTGAAACGCAACACCGTCAGCGCACTCGACGACCCCAGCAGCGAACTGCGGGGGCGGCTCGATCGCTCGCTCGCCACATTGGGTCGCCGCTTGGCCAACGAGACCGAGCTGCAAGCAAAGGTTGACGACTGGGTCATGCGAGCAGCTGGCCACATCGTCGATCACTACCGCGGCGAGGTGGCCGACCTCATCGCGGGGACAGTCGCCAAGTGGGATGGCAAGGCGACCAGCGAGCGAATGGAGTTGCAGGTCGGCCGCGACCTGCAGTTCATCCGGATCAACGGCACCATCGTCGGCGGTCTGGCCGGGCTGGTGATCTACACGGTCAGCCAGCTGCTGTTCTGATCGACCTAACCCCAGTCGCCCCGAGTTGCCGGCATGCCGACGTTGCCGGTGTCGGTCGGAACCACACCGAGCACCTGGTGAATGGCGATCCCACCATCCTCGAAGCCGATAGCAGAGCCGGCCATGTACAAGCGCCAGATCTTCGCCCGCGCCTCGCCAACCAGTGCAACGGCCTGGTCCCAATTCGACTCGAGGTTGGTGACCCAGCACCGCAGTGTTCGTGCGTAATGCTCGCGCAGCGATTCGACATCGCGGACCTCGAAACCGGCTCGCTCCATTTCCAGCACGACGTCGCCGACATCGATGAGTTCTCCGTCGGGGAACACGTACCGACCGACGAACGATCGCGGGCCCAGCGTCGAGCCCCCGACCGACGAGATCGCGTGGTTGAGGATCCGACCTTGCGGTACGAGCACCGAGCGGAGCGTGGTGAAGTACTGAGCCAACTTGTCGTGGCCCACGTGCTCCGACATTCCGATCGAGGAGATCGCATCGAACGATTCGCCCGACAGATCTCGGTAGTCCTGGAGCCGAACATCGATGCGATCACCGACACCTGCCTCGGTGATCCGCTCTCGGGCCAGCTCTGCCTGTGCGCTGCTGATCGTGATGCCGACAACACGCGCGTCGTAGTGCAGCGCGGCATGGATGGCCATGGAGCCCCAGCCACAGCCGACGTCGAGCAGGCGGGCGCCGGGCTGCTGGTGCAGCCCCAACTTGCGGCACACGAGATCGTGCTTGGCGCGTTGCGCGTCTTCCAGCGTGGCGTCGGGTTTCGTGAATCGTGCGCACGAGTACGTCATGATCGGACCGAGGACCAACCGGTAGAAGTCGTTGCCGACGTCGTAGTGGTGCCCGATGGCTGTCGCGTCGCGCTTCAAGGAGTGACGCCAGCCACGAAGCCGCGCCTCCTCCGGCGGAGGAGGCAGGGGCCCGCGCCAGGCGCCGACCTGCTTGGCCACCTTCACGGCGGAGGGCAGCGCCCGCCATGCCCTGGCCGGTGCCGCACCTTCGGGACTGGCGTCACGAAACGCCACGACAACGTCGAACAGATCTCCTTCGAGGTCGAGGTCGCCCGCCACATACGCTCGACCGAGGCCAAGCTCGTTGGGCATCCACAGCAGGCGCCGTATGGCGTCGGGCGACCTGAATCGCAAGGTCGCCACCGGCTGCTCGGGTCGAACGGCTGACCCATCCCAGAACTCGAAGGCGACGGGCATCTTCTTGCCGAAACTGCTCTCGAGAAGCGGCCGCATGGCCTCGGCAACCTTGCCCGTAGCCCCGACCGGGCGCGCAGGTGTGGTGGCGTTGTCTGTGAGCGTTGACTGGGCCGGTGGAACCATCTCATCATCCCCAATGTGTCGCAGTGCAGTTGTGGCCAGATTAGAACGCACGAACTCCGTGCCGAGAACCGTGCCTCAGTCGGACCGCAACTCCACCTTCGCCAATCCAGCGAGCATCGAGACCGCCGACTCGCACAACATGTCGACCACCGCTGCCACGGGCTTTCCCGCTCCGGTCACGGCCGCCAGCGCACGACCACCCGATGACGCGGTCGGCTGATCGACGGTCAGGATCGCGAATCCGGCGGATGGATCGATCTGCAGCAGGACGGCACCTTTGGCGATCGCCCGCCACAGCACATCGATGCGCTGCGCGCCCGGGCGGTTCGACGTGCGCCCGCCGACAACCTCGAACCACCACACCCTGCCGCGAGGATCGATCGCACGCAACGTCGGCGCCACCGCCGGCATGGCAACCGCCTCATCATCGATCTCGGTGAAGCCCGCCTCGGTCAGGAGCCATTTGGCGACCTCCTTCGACGACCACCCGCCGCGGATCGGCTCGGTCTTGCGCCCGTCGTTCGCCAATAGTTCGACCGTGGGCGCTGTAGCGGCGACGAGCTGTTCGCCGGATCGTTCGTCGATCAGGCGTTGCTCTGCCGCTTCGATGTACCCGTTGTCGGTGTCGTAGCCGATGTAGTGCCGCCCCGTGCGCATCGCGGCGACAGCCGTCGTCCCGGAGCCGACGAATGGATCGAGAACGAGGTCGCCAACGTAGGTGTTCATGTGAATCAGCCGCTCCGGCAGACCGACGGGGAACGGTGCGGGGTGGCCGACTCGGCTCGCCCGTTCCGGCGGTATCTCCCAGACGTCGACGGTGGTCTCCATGAACTCATCGCGGGTCATGCTGCTGATGCTCGGCAGACCGATCTTGGCGCGGTCCTTGGCCGAGATCGCCCGATCAAACCGGCCCTTCGAGGCGATGATCACCCGTTCGCTGAGGTCGCGCAACACAGGATTGCCCGGCCGCTGAAAGCTGCCCCACGCGCAGTTGCCGGCTGCGCCGCGCTGCTTGATCCACAGCACCTCACCGCGCATCAGCAATCGCAGGTCGTCCTGAAGGATCGCCGTGACGTCGGCCGACAGCGAACGATATGGCCGGCGGCCGAGGTTGGCCACGTTGACGGCAATACGCCCACCAGGTTCGAGCACGCGCACGCATTCCGCGAACACATCGCGCAGTTGCTGCAGATAGTCGAGATACGTCGCCGGAATGTGCCCTTCGCCAAGTGCTTCCTCGTAGGCCTTGCCGGCGAAATATGGAGGTGACGTGACCACCAGGGCGACACTGTTGTCGGCGATGTCGGTCATCTGCCGGGCATCGCCGACGATCAGACGATCGACACACTTCGGCGGCGCAACCTGCTCGTCGGTGCTGATGGCCGGTGCCTGAAATCGATCGTAGAACGCTGTCGAGTCGTGCCCCTCGCGTCGACCTACACCAAAGGCCGAAGTGCGCGTACCACGTCGCTTCGCCGAAGCCTCTCCGGCACGATCCTCCACGCGGCAACGTTACGCGCCCCACGTCGCCGCCCTGGCGATACGCGGGTCGGTAGTGTGACCGGCGATGGGCTATCGGTACCTGTGGACTCCGTTGGCGCTGGGGCCGATCACCACCCGCAACCGCATCGTGTTCAGCGCCCATCTCACCAACTACGCCAGCGGCGGCAGGCCAACGCAGCAGCATGCGGCCTACTACGCGGCACGGGCCGCGGGCGGCGCCGGGCTGATCATCACCGAGGAACACTCGACTCATCCGACCGATTGGCCCTACGAGAAGCTGATCCACGGTTTCCACCGCGATGTGATCCCTGGCTACCGGGAGATCACCGAGGCGGTGCACCGTCACCGGGTGCCCATCTTCGCCCAGATCAACCACAACGGCGGCCAGGCCAGTTCGATGTACTCGCGGCTACCTGTGTGGGCACCATCGGCCGTCGCCGATCCGCTGTTTCGCGAAGTGCCGAGGGCCGTGGTGCAGAGCGAGATCGACGAGATCGTCGCCGGATACGCACAGGTCGCCGAGCATTGTGCCGAAGGCGGCTTCGACGGGATCGAGTTGCAGTGCAGCCACTCGTCGATCGTTCGCGGTTTCCTGTCGCCGGCGACCAACAAACGAACCGACGAGTACGGCGGCACGCTGTCCAACCGCTGCCGTCTACTGATCGACATCGTCACTGCGGTCAGGCAGGCGATCGGATCAGGCCTTGCTCTCGGCGTGCGCATCTGCGGCGACGAGCTGATCGAGGGTGGCACGACGATCGACGACGCCGTCGAGGTCGCCCGATTGGTCGAGGCCACCGGACACGTCGACTACATCAACACCTCGATCGGGGTCGCCACCGCGAGCCTCTTCATGATCGAGGCCAGCATGCACGTTCCGCCGTCGTACGCGATGTTCATTCCCTCGGCCATTCGAAAAGCGGTCGAACTGCCGGTCGTGGGAGTCGGGCGGTTCAAGGATCCGCTGCAGGCCGAGCGAGCGCTCGCCGAGGGGCATTGCGACCTCGTCGGTGTCGTTCGCGGGCAGATTGCCGACGCCGACTTCGCTGCCAAGGCGAAGGCCGGCGCGACAGACGAGATTCGGCTGTGCCTGTCGTGCAACCAGGAGTGTGTAGGCCGCATGGGCCTCAACCGATGGCTCGGCTGCATCGAAGACCCGAGGACCGGCAGAGAGGCGGAGGTGGAGCGGAGGTCAGTCCCGACCATTCAAGAGAGAACCTCTCATCCGTCGTCGCGGGTGTCGGTGGCGGTCGTCGGAGCAGGGCCGGGAGGTTTGCAAGCGGCGATCTCGGCGGCGCGCGGCGGGTGCACGGTCACCGTGTACGAAAAGCAACGGCACGCGGGCGGGCAGGTGCGGCTCGCTGCGTCGGTGCCGAACCGTGCCGAGTTCGGCGACATGATCCGCAACCAGCTGACCGAGTGCAGGCGACTGGGTGTGAGGATCGAGTACGGCGTCGACGTGTCGGCGGAGTTCGTCACCCAGCGGAAGTCGCGTCACGTGATCGTCGCGACCGGCGCAGAGCCGCTGCGGCCGTGGTGGGTGCCCGCAGACGCCGATCGGGTGGTCGATGTGCGCGCGGTCCTGGACGGCACCGCCGATCCGTCGGGTGAGGTCGTCGTCATCGACGAGCTCGGCTTCCATCACGCGACGTCGGTGGCGGAGCTGCTGGCCGACCGTGGCTGCAACGTCGAGATCATCACGAACGGCATGGTCGTGGGGCAGGACCTCGGAATCACTCTGGACATGGAGAACTGGTGGATGCGGGCCGGCGCCAAGGGCATCGTGCAGTCGACGGATCTGGTGGCGATGGGCATGGGAGAGCCGTCGGGTCGCCGGACCCTCCAACTGTTGCATCACCCCACCGGCGTCACGGTCGCACGTGCGCCCGATTGGGTAGTGCTGGCCGTCCCGCCGAGTCCGGTCGAACGGCTGTACCACGAGCTGAAGGGTGCGGGCCTCAGCGTCGAGCGCGTCGGTGATTGCGTGGCGCCGCGCCGCGCGCACGCAGCTGTGATCGAAGGCGACCGCGCCGGCGCGGCACTCGCCCGCTGACGGAGTGCTTGCAGCGCATACGGGGTGACGGCAAACACTCCGATGCCATACTTGGCCGGTGAACGAGAGCCCGCTGGTCGCCGTTGTGATGGGATCGTCCAGCGACTGGTCGACGATGAGCAAGGCGGTCGAGGTCCTGACGGACTTCGACCTGACTCCAGACGTGCGGGTGCTGTCGGCACACCGCATGCCCGACGAGATGTTCGAATTTGCCGAATCCGCTCGGGAGAGCGGGCTGCGAGCGATCATCGCGGGTGCCGGCGGAGCTGCCCATCTACCGGGAATGCTGGCCGCCAAGACCACGGTGCCGGTTCTCGGAGTCCCAGTGGCCTCCCGCCACCTCGGCGGGCAGGATTCCCTCTACTCGATCGTGCAGATGCCGGCCGGCGTTCCGGTTGCGACCTTTGCGATCGGGGAGGCCGGGGCAACAAATGCCGCGCTGTTCGCGATCGCCATGCTGGCCAACGGCGACCCCGCGCTGGCGACGGCGCTCGACGACTACCGCCGTCAACGCCACGACGATGCCGCCGCGGCGCTCTTGCCCCCACAATGACGGGGTACGAATGATCGTGCCGCCGGAAACACTCGGCATTCTCGGGGGTGGTCAACTCGGCCGTTACTTCGTCATGGCGGCGCGCACGATGGGCTACCGCACTGTCGTCCTCGAGCCGGATCCGAACGCTCCGGCAGGCAGCGTTGCCGACGAGCACCTGGTCGCCGCGTACGACGACGAGGCAGCGCTGCGGCAGCTGGCCGGCGCATGCGCTGCGGTCACGACCGAGTTCGAGAACGCACCGTCCGAAGCGATGGAGTGGCTCAGCACGCAGACCGTAGTGCACCCTGCGCCGCTCGCCGTCGGGATCGCCCAGGATCGTCGCCGGGAGAAGATCTTCCTGCGTGACAACGGCGTGCCCATCGCCCCGTTCGCGGTGATCGAGACCTCGGTCGACATCGCAGATGCGGTCGACCTCGTCTATCCCGCCATCTTGAAGACCGCTCGCCTGGGATACGACGGAAAGGGGCAGATCGCCGTCGCGTCGCACGATCAGCTGGCCGCAGCCTGGGCGGAACTCGACCGTCAACCGTCCGTGTTGGAAGAGCGGCTGCAGCTTGACGGCGAGGTCTCCGTCGTGCTGGCGCGGGGCAGCAACGGTGAGGTTGCGATCTACCCGACCGCACACAACACGCACGTCGACGGGGTCCTCGACTGCACCGTCGTGCCGTTCCACGCACCGGGAGCAGACGCGCTCGCCGCACTGATCGCGGCCGCGCTCGACTACGTCGGGGTGCTGGCCGTGGAGATGTTCATCGTCAACGGTCGGTTGCTTGTCAACGAGCTCGCACCACGTCCGCACAACAGCGGACACTGGACGCTCGACGCCGCACGCACCAGCCAGTTCGAGCAGCAGGTCCGCGCCGTGTGCGGTGTCGGGCTCGGCAACCCGTCCCTGGTCGCACCCGCAGCTGCGATGGTCAATCTGCTGGGTGATCTCTGGGGCGCCGGCGAGCCCGACTGGGGGTCGTCGTTGGCCGATTCCGATGCGTCGCTGCACCTCTACGGAAAGACGTCTGCCAGGCCCGGCCGCAAGATGGGTCACATCACAGTCACCGCGGAGAACGTCGCCGAGGCGCAACGGCGGGCGGTGGCGCTGCGGACCAGTCTGACGGCTCGGTAGCCTGCGCTGACCATGATTGCCGGCATCATCACGGATCTCACCGACTGGCTCGAACGGATCTCCAGCCACTGGTGGTTCCTGCTGATCATCCTCGCCATTGCATTTTTCGACTCGGTGATCCCGATCGTGCCCAGCGAGACCTGCGTCATCATCGGAGGCGTGGCCGCCAGCCTCGGCAATCAGAACATCTTCGCAGTCATCGCAGCAGGTGCCATCGGCGCGTTCGCCGGCGACAACACGGCCTACCAGATCGGACTACGCGCCAGCGATTGGTTCCAGCGCCGCGCCGAACGCAAACCAAACTTCAAGAGAAAGATGGAGTGGGCACAACAGCAGATCAAGTCCCGGGGTGGACTGCTGTTGATCACTGCCCGATTCATCCCCGGCGGGCGAACGGCACTGACGCTGTCATCCGGCATCACCCGGCAGCCTCGCTGGTGGTTCGTTCGCTGGGTTGCGCTTGCCGTGATCATCTGGGCGACCTATTCCGCGATGCTCGGCCGCATTGGTGGCGAGGCGTTCAAGAACGACCACACCAAGGCATTCCTCTTCGCCTTCAGCCTGGCAATCGCCACCAACATAGTGATCGAGATCGCACGACACCGGCGGAACAAGCGACGAAAGGCCGTCAGCGGAGCATTGTGAAACGACACCTTGCGCAGTTGAACGTGGCGACGTTGCGCTATCCGATCGACGACCCGCGCATCGCCGACTTCGCCGATGCCCTGCCCATCGTGAACGGTGCTGGTGAGCAGTCGCCGGGGTATGTGTGGAGGTTGCAGTCCGATGGCGGCGACGCCACCGACATCAGAGTGTTCGACGACCCGCTGGTGATCGTCAACCTCACCGTGTGGGAGTCGATCGGCGCGCTCAAGTCATTCGCGTACCGCGGCGTGCACCGTGATTTCTTCAAGCGCCGTGACGAATGGTTCGTCGAGGGTTCCACTCGCACTGCACTGTGGTATCTGCCGGCCGGGACTCTCCCGACCACCGACGATGCCAGGCGACGCCTCGAGTTCCTCGAGATGTTGGGGCCGTCTCCCTACGCCTTCGCAATGGGTCAGAACCGGCCGCCGCTCGTCATGGTGCGTCTCGGCCCCGACGCCGCTCGCTCTCACGAGTTGAGCCAATACCTCAAAGGAGAGATCGCTCTCGAGGATCACGAATGCGTCGTCGCCGCCGAGATCGACGACGAAGCGGTGGCGTGCGGCGCTTATCGGCGGGTGGACGACACGACTGCCGAAGTCAAGCGAATGTACGTGGCTCCATCGGCGCGCAGGATGAGGCTGGGTTCAGCGATCCTTGCCGAGCTCGAGGCGGCCGCGAGAGACAACGGGCTGCACCGCCTCGTACTGGAGACGTGGCCGCGCCAACTCCCTGGACTCGAGGCGTTCGGGTACCGACGCTGCGGCGATCCGGGTGACGGTCGACGTTCCGCCGAACCGATGCGCGTGGAGAAAGCGCTCTCCGCCTAGCCAACCCGTTTAGCCTGACGACGATGCTTGCGGTGATCGTTGTGCGCGACGGTGTGTTGCCCGTCGGCGCCGACGAGACGATCTCGGAGTGCGGTGGCAGGGCCTTGCTGATCGGGTCCGGAACCGCCACCGCCTGCGCCGACGTGCAGCATGTGGCCCGGCAGGTGACCACGTTCGAGGCCGGCGACTACCGCCCTGGTGCCTGGGCGGATGCTCTGGCGGCGCATCTCTCGGAAGAACCGATCGTCGTCCTGCCGGCTTCACCCGACGGTCGCGATCTGGCGCCGCGACTCTCCGCCCGGTTGCAGCGCGCCCTGTTTGCGATGGCGATCGCGGTGTCGCCGTCGAGAATCGACCTGGTTCGCAGGTTTGGCACCGAGCTGCACTCGATCGAGCCGCCGGGGTCGTTCGTCGCAACGTTGCAGCCGGGTGTGCGCGGCGCAGATCACATCGACGCAACCGCTGCTGTTGCCGCCATGCACTTCGAGCTGTCCGACCACAACGACCCGACAGTCGAGCAGGTGCTGCCCGCGGATGCGGCGACCATCGATCTCTCCGAAGCACCGCTGATCGTCGCCGGTGGGGCGGGCCTCGACACCTCTCAACGGTTCGATCAACTCGCTGTGCTGGGTGCAGCACTGCGAGCCAGTGTGGGCGCGACCCGCGTCGTCACCGACCGCGGCTGGGTCGGTCACGAGCGCCAGATCGGCACGACCGGGGTGATGATCGATCCGCAGGTCTACATCGCCTTCGGGATCAGCGGGGCGGTGCAGCACACCAGCGGGATCGGGCATCCGGACCACGTCATCAGCATCAACACCGACCCGCATTGTCCGATGATGCAGCTCTCGGATCTCGCTGTGGTCGCCGATGCCAACGCCGTGCTCGACGAGCTGGTCCTACGGATCGGGGCGATCGATGGCGGAGTCTGACTACGACGTCATCATCGTCGGTGCCGGCCCCGCGGGATCGTGTGCGGCGATCGAGGCGGCGCGCGGCGGGCTCCGCACCCTGCTGCTGGAGCGTGGTCCGTTCCCCGGCAGCAAGAACATGTACGGCGGCGTCGTGTACCCGCGCATCCTCGACGATCTGATCCCCGAATGGTGGAACCAGGCACCGATCCAGCGATGGGTGACCCGCCGATCGACGATGATCCTCACCGATACCCAAGCGTTGTCGGTCGACTTCCGCAACGACGGTTGGGGTGCACCGCCGTACAACGGCGCCACTGCCTATCGACCCGACTTCGACCGATGGCTGGCCGATCATGCCGTCTCTGCGGGTGCGACGCTGCTGTGCAACACCACGGTGACCGGCTTGCTCCACGGAACCTCGCGCCGCTCGCGTCATCCGGTCATCGGAGTGCGCACCGACCGGCCCGACGGAGACGTCACCGCCAGCGTGGTGATTGCCTGCGATGGCGTCAACAGCTTCGTCGCCAAGGAGGCCGGGCTGTACGGAACACCCAGTGCCAAGAACTTCACGCTCGGCGTCAAGGAGACGCTCGCACTCCCGAAGGATGTCATCGACGAGCGCTTCAGCGTTCGCGATCGAGAAGGAGTCGACATGGAGATCATCGGCTGCACGGGCGCCGTCAACGGCGGAGGCTTCATCTACACCAATCTCGACACGATCGCGGTCGGCGTCGTGCTGAAGCTCAGCAAGCTCGCGGCGCAGAAAACACGGCCAGAGGACATCATCGCCACGATGAAGCGTCACTCGGCGATCGCGCCGCTGGTCGAGGGCGGAGAGATGAAGGAGTACTCGGCGCACCTCATCCCCGAAGCGGGCCTTTCGATGATGCCGGAGATGACCGGCAACGGACTGCTCATCGCAGGCGATGCCGCTGCCCTGTGCCTGGCTGCCGGGATCTGGCTGGAGGGCGTGAACTTCGCGATGGCCAGCGGCATGTACGCCGGTCAGACCGCGGTCGAATCGATCGCGGCGGGTGACGTCAGCCAACGAGGCCTCGGGGGATACGCCCGCAGACTCAGCGACACCTTCGTGCTGCGCGACCATCGCAAACTGCGACGAGCACCGGAGCTCGTCCTCAGCGATCGTGTGCAGCACCTCTATCCGTCCATGCTCACGGGTGTGGCGGAGCGGATGTTCCGCGTCGACAACCCAGCGGCAAAGCCCGGCCTGCGTCGAATCGTGCGCGAGGAACGCAAACGCGCCGGTGTCCACATCCGCCACCTCGTTCGCGACGGTCGCAACGCATTTCGGAGCTTCGGATGATCGAGCGCGGCGCAACCTGGCCGGAGGTGTCCTTCAGCGACCGGATGGACACGACGGATTTCAACGTCAGCGACAAGCCGCACATCGTCGTGGACGGCAAGGCCTGCGTCGACTGCAGCACCAAAGCGTGCATCGTCGCCTGCCCGGCTGACCTGTTCGTGCCGACCAGCGATGGAGGCATCGTCTTCAACTATGAGCAGTGCTTCGAGTGCGGCACGTGCTACCTCGTCTGTGATCACGAGGGCGCGATCACATGGTCGTACCCCGAAGGCGGATTCGGCGTCATCTTCCGGAGCTCCTGATGATCGGGGTGTGCATCAAGTGGCTCGAAACGTCGGACACCGCTGGCGTGTCCGCTGCCGATGAAGCCGCGATCGAGATGGCCCTGCGCCATGGCGAGGCGACACGCAGCACCGTCATTGCCGTCACCGTCGGGGGTCCGGCATCGGATCACGCGCTGCGCACCGCACTGGCATGCGGCGTGGCAACCGCCATTCGCGTTGCTGCGCCGGTCGACATGAGCAGCGCTTCGGTTGCCGAGGCACTGATACCCGTCGTCACCCACAGCAGTGCGGTCTGGTGCGGCGACTACTCCGCCGACCGCGGCACCGGGAGCGTGCCCGCGTTCCTGGCAGCGCGGCTCCACCGTCAGCAGGCGCTGGGGCTCGTCGACGTCGACTTCACCACTCCCTTACGTGTCACCCGCCGACTCGATGGAGGGCGACGCGAGATCCTGCGCATCACCGGACCCGCTGTGCTCTCGGTCGAGGGATCCATCGCCCGCCTCCGACGCGCGTCACTGCGCTCCGCGCTCTCGGCACAGGCCACCGAAGTGTTGCCGTACGGAACCAGCACGGTTCCCAGCGACACCACTTCCGTGATCGTCGTGCGTCCCTACCGCCCTCGGGCCCGGGTGCTGCCGGCACCGGTCGGCGCAACGGCGCTCGATCGTCTGCGTGCGCTCACCGATGCGTCTGCCGCGCCGCAACCCGGCGAGGTCGTAGAGGCGACCCCGGCGGCAGCGGCGCAACGGATCATCGAAGCGCTACGCAACTGGGGATACCACATCTCTTGACTGCGGCCTTTCGTGTACCGCTCTCTCCGACTCTTCGCCCGCGGCGCTCGGCAGCCAGCGAAGCGCGATGAGCGCCCCGACCAGCACGACGGCAGCCGAGACCCAGGAACCGACCCTGAAGCCGTCGATGAACGCTGTGTCGATCGCCGACTTGACGGCTGCGCCGGCCTCTGGACCGGCTTGCTCGCCGGCGCGTCGCGCCACCTCGACGCCGGCCCCGACAGAATCACGGGCGATCTGCTGGGCTTCGGTCGGCACCGGAGCTCCGGTGAGCAACTCGCCGAGGCGTGACGAGTAGACGGAGGCGAACAGGCTGCCGATGATGGCGACTCCCAGGGTCCCGCCGAGCTCTCGTGCCGTGTCGTTGACCGCGGATCCGACACCGGCCTTGGCGGGTGGCAGGGCTCCCATGATCGCCTCCGTCGCCGGAGCATTGACCAGCCCGAGCCCTCCGCCCATGAAGAACATCTGACCGACGACCAACCAGTACGACGTCGTTGCCGTGTCGCGTGTCGTCCAGGCAAACCCGATAGCCATCGAGGCCAGCCCGGCGGACACGATCGCCTTCGCGCCGAAGCGTTCGGCGAGCTTGGCGCTGAGCGGTGCTGCGAGCCCGGTGAAGACGGCGAACGGCACCGTGCGGACGCCGGCCTCGAGCGTTCCGTAGCCGCGCACGAACTGGAAGTACTGGGTGACCATGAAGATGAAACCGAAGAGCGCGAAGAAGGCGAAAGCGACGGAAACGCTGCCGGCGGTGAAGCGCATGCTGGTGAACACGCTGACGTCGAGCATCGGATGGTCGCTGCGGCGCTCCCAACGGATGAAGGCAGTCAGCAATGCAGCCGCAAGGCCAAAGGCCACGATGCTGGTCGACGAGATCCACCCGTGCGTCGGACCTTCGATCACTGCCCATACGAGTACGGAGCGCAGCGGCATCGCGAAGGCGGTGCCGCTGTACTGCATGCGCGGCGTGAGTTTCTCGAAGCCGCAGTCCCAGACCGGCA
>JANOJI010000251.1:0-25735 GCA_031408175.1 Ilumatobacteraceae bacterium | reverse complement strand
GAGACGAAGTCACCGGCAACAACCTGAAAGGCGTTGGGTGTGTCCGCGAAGAACGGGAACAGCGGCGTGTAGCGGCGGCCGACAAGATCGCTCCCTGTGATGGTGGCGACGTGCGTGGCGTTGGCGAGTTCTCGTTCGTAGGCACCGACGCGCGATTCGGCAAGGATGTAACGAACGCCATCCTCCTCCATGACGGCATAGTCGATGTCGGCCCCCACCGCGAGCGCAAGGTTGCTCGGCAATGTCCAAGGTGTCGTCGTCCAGGCCAGCATCCGCTCGCCGGAGTCGAGTTGAAACTGCACGGTGAGTGCCGGATCCTGGCGGTCGCGATACACGTCGTCCATGCGAGTCTCGGTGTTGCTGAGTGGTGTCTCGCAACGCCAGCAATACGCCAACACCTTGAACCCTTCATAGATCAAACCCTTGTCCCACAAGGTTTTGAAGGCCCACATCACGCTCTCCATGTACGGGAGATCGAGGGTTTTGTAGTCGTTGTCGAAGTCGACCCACCTGGCCTGGCGGGTGACGTAGCGCTGCCATTCGTCGGTGAAGCGCAGCACGCTAGTGCGGCACGCGTCGTTGAACTTGTCGATGCCGAACTTGGTGATGGCCGGATGGCCGCTGATGCCCAGTTCCTTCTCGACGACGACCTCCGCCGGAAGACCATGACAATCCCAACCGAAGCGACGCTCGACGCGGCGGCCGCGCATCGTTTGGTAGCGCGGCACGGTGTCCTTGACGAACCCGGTCAGCAGGTGGCCATAGTGGGGCAGTCCGTTGGCGAACGGCGGGCCGTCATAGAACACGTACTCGTCGGCGTGAGCACGGCGATGAATCGACTCTGCAAACGTGTGGCGCTCCGCCCACGACGCCAAGACGTCGGCCTCGATCGCCGGAAAGAATGGTTGCGGGTCGACTTCGGGGTACATCTGCGGGCTCCTGTGAATGTATGTTGCACAGGGACGAGCGGTCTGCTCGCGATCCCACCCTGTTTGCTGCCGCCCGCAGACGGCAACCCCTCGGTTGCGCCAGCTGTGTCGGGCTGGACCCGTTCGGTTCTACTGAGCCGACCGGTGTGGGCCGGGCGGCCGTTCTTCCGAAGGCTCAGAGGTGATTGCCTCGTCAACGCCGTTCAAATGCTACCCGGTCGGTGCCCACAGGTGGAGGGTGATTACTGCAGTTCGTCACCGATGATCAATGGATCGTCGCCCGACGCCGACCAGCTGGGTGTCGTTGCTCCCTCGACGTCGAGTGAGCCGAGGTCGAGACGCATGACGGCCGATTCCTCCTCGTCATCGTCCGAATCGGCACTTGGCATCTCCGCCGGTGTTGCGTCGTCGGGCCCGACAAACTGGTAGTGCTCGGTCGCGTCGAGTTCGCCCAACATCGACGATTCCACGCTGCCGCTCGCGTCGGGATCGTCGTCACCGTCGTCTGTTGCAGCTTCGGCGACGACCGCGGCGGCGGATACGACTTCGACAGGGCGAGCAGATGCCGACGACAACGTCTCTGCCGATGCCGACAAGAGCGGTCGACGCATCTCACCAAGGCCGCCCGGTACCCGCTCGATCAGATCCTGCAAGGAAACGGCTGCGTCGCGAAGCCGCTCACGCTGCGCGCCGAGATGGTGTTCGAGATGATCGACATCGGACAACAGGAAATCACGGCGGGCGAGCAGCGCCTGCACTTCGTTCTCGGCCGTGATGCGCTCGGACTCGGCAGACCGGCGGGCTTCCAGCCGTGCCTCGTCGAGCAGTTTGTCGGCCATCGATCTGGCGTTGTCGATCACGGTCGTGGCATCGGCACGAGCCTTGACCGTGATGGTCTCTGCGTCAGCGTTGGCTTGCGCCATGGTGTTGTCGGCGGTGCGCTGCGCCAACAGCAGCGTGCGGCTGATCGTCTCGGCGTCCTCGTCACTGGCCGACGGTGAGGCGGCAACGCCGGTGCCGCTGCTGACCTGCTGTGACACCTCTTGCAACTGGGCGACCGCGGCGCGGGCGCGAGCCTCCATGGCGGTTGCCTGGTTCTGAGCCGTCTCGATCGCAGCAGCGACCTTCTCTTTGAAGTCGTCAACCTCGGCCGGGTCGTATCCCTTTTTGACTGTCTTGAAACCGGCACTACGAACGGTCTGCGGGCTGAAGTCCATTCTCAGATGTTAGGCATGGTGATGTCACGACAGTGGACACTCAGCTGTCGAATTCTCCACCGTCGTAGCCACCCTTGCGAGGCGGTATGGGCTTCAGTAGGTACACACCGGTAGCTACCTTCTCCATTGTGCCGTTGAGCCCGTAGCACAACCCGCTGGCGAAGTCGATGAGTCGACGCGAGACCTCGCGGTCGCTGGCCTCGAGATTCATGATGACGGGCTGACCTTCTTTGAACTTGTCGGCGACTTCCTGTGCGGAATCGAATCGTCGCGGACGAACCGTGTACGGATCGGCCGGGTTGGCGGGCGCTTGGCGTTGGGTACTGATCGGGCGAGGCTGCACATTCGAATCGTCTGTCGCTGGCACGGGACGGCGACCGGTGAGATCAGCGTCGCGGGTCGGATAGCTGGGGCGCGCCGGCATGGTGCGCACGGTGCCGTCGGGCTCGTAGTCACCTTGATACCCGCGCTGCCCGCGCGGAGCCGGCTCCTCGCGTTGATGCCGGGGCGATCGAGAGGGACGTTCGGGCTCCTGCGCTGCGTCGTAGTCGTCGTACGCATCGTCGGGCCCCAGTCCCAACCAATCCATTGCGTTTCTCCAGATCGGCATCCTTGGTCCTCCTCCGCCTGAGATTACCGTACTCGCGGGGTCGGAGCTGGACGCATGCCAAACAACACGCTCCCGAGTCGCACTCGCGTCGACCCTTCCTGAACCGCTACAACGAAATCGTCGCTCATTCCCATCGAACAGCTCGCCAAGCCCAGTTCCTCGCACAACGTCCGCACAAGGCGAAACCCAGATCGCGCAGCTTCGGGCCCACCAGTAGTCGGACCGACCGTCATCAGTCCGTCGACGACCAGGCCGGCGGCTGCGGCTCGTAGCACCAGCGACTCGACGTCTCGCGGCGGGCATCCGCCTTTGGTTGCCTCGTCGGTCGTGTTGACCTGAACGAGCACGTGCGCGCCGGGTGCTCGCTTGGCCAACTCGACCACCAATGCGGGTCGGTCGAGTGTTTCGTAGACGTCGACCAGATCGACGATGTGGCGCACTTTGTTGGTTTGCAGCTGGCCGATGAAATGCACTGCCACATCGAACGATCTCTTGCCGGCTCCTGGGGTCAACTTGGCCACGAGCTCCTGCGCGTAGTTCTCGCCGATGGCCGTCAGCCCGACGTTGCACGCCGCCTCGACAACCTCCACTGGATGGCCCTTGGTCACAGCGAGCACCTCGACGTTGGATCCACCGGCATCTGCGATCTGCTGTCGAACTCGCTGTAGTCGCTCGGCTAGGTCGCCGAGCGGTGTCACGGGACCAGGCTCACTTCAGGAATGAGGGCACATCGAAATCGTCGTCGCCATCGTCTAAAGGATCGGTCGGCTGGTCGGCGAAGAGATCCTTGAGTGACGCTGTTGGCTTGTCAGTGGACTTGCCGCCGGGTCTCGCCGGGTTGCCACCGCTGTCCCAGCGATCAAACCCAGCTGCGATGACCGTGACCTTCACTTCGTCGCCGAGCTCGTCGTCGATGACCGTGCCGAAGATGATGTTCGCGTCCTGGTGGGCTACACCGTGAATGATCTCGGCCGCCGCGTTCATCTCGAACAACGACATGCCCGATGGGCCGGTGATGTTGAGCAGGATGCCCCGCGCGCCATCGATGGCGGCTTCGAGCAGCGGACTGGAGATGGCTGCCTTGGCGGCTGTGACAGCGCGATTCTCGCCACTGGCCTGGCCAATCCCCATCAGGGCCGAGCCCGCGCTGGACAGGATCATCTTGACATCGGCGAAGTCGGTGTTGATCAGACCAGGGGTCGTGATGAGGTTGGTGATACCCGACACGCCCTGTAACAGCACCTCGTCGGCCATCTTGAAGGCGTTGAGCACACTGGTCTTTTCGTTGGCAACGGTCAGCAAGCGGTCGTTGGGGATGACGATGAGTGTGTCGACCTTCTCCTTCAGGCGCTGCACGCCCGCGTCGGCCTGCACCGAGCGGCGGCGGCCTTCGAAGCTGAAAGGACGGGTGACCACACCAATGGCAAGCGCGCCAATGCTGCGGGCCAACTCGGCGATGATCGGCGCCGCGCCGGTGCCGGTACCGCCGCCCTCGCCGGCGGTGATGAACACCATGTCGGCACCCTTGATGACCTCTTCGATCTCCTCGCGATGAGTCTCGGCCGCATTGCGGCCGACCTCGGGATCGCTGCCTGCACCAAGGCCGCGCGTGAGATCACGCCCAATGTCGAGCTTGACGTCGGCGTCGCTCATGAGGAGCGCCTGTGCGTCGGTGTTCACAGCGACGAACTCGACTCCTTTGAGGCCCGCGTCGATCATCCGGTTGACGGCATTGACACCACCACCGCCGACGCCGATCACCTTGATGACCGCGAGATAATTTTGAGGTGCGCCTGCCATCAGGGAAGCCTCCGTAGTGCTGAGTGGCGAATGGATTGAGGCATGTCAACGCCTGTTTCGCCAAGTCTCGCACGTCCGAGGGCAGAAGCGGTGGACATCGTTGATCATCCGCACTTCGTTGGCGTGATCTCCGACGTCGAGACATCGACCGCGCAGATACCGTCGAGCCCGCCCTGGACCACCGAAAGCAAGCGAACCAACTTTCCCGACAGATCTGCGGCCGGCCCGAGGCGCACCTCGATATCCTCGCCAAGCACCAGCGTCAGGTCTCCGGCCGTGGCGTCGACGCCGATAGACCTGGTCAGCGCCCTGATCTGGCTGGGCAAGGCAATGGCCAACTGAGCCGCCGAGGCAAACGGCCGACCAGCGAACTGGCCGCGCTCGACATCGGGATTCGCCCCGGTGATCAGCATGTAGTCGATGGGAATCCCGTCGACGACGTCGAGCACCCGCCCATCGCGGTCGATCACGCGAAATCTGCCATCGGACCCCGCGAATGTGGCGATCGGCCTGCGCTCTCGGATATCGATGAACACGCGGTGGGGGAACTCGGTCGTCACCCGAGCGGACTCGACCCAGGCGATGTTCTCGAGTTGGCGCTCGATCTGCCGAGTGTCAACGAGCAGGATCGCATCGCCCTGCAGTTCGTCGACGATCGCCGACAGCTGTTGCGGATCGGTGTACACGGCGCCCTGGACATCGATCGTTCGCACATCGAACAGCGACGAGGCCAGCACTGCCACGGCGCCGACCAGCACGAGAAGAATCGCTGCTCCGATCGCCACCCAGATCAAGCGCTTGCGCCCTTTGGCGCGCCGCACGGCGATTCGTCTGGCGCGCACCCGAGGGTCGATCGATCCCGACGACCGCGCCGGCAACGTCTCGATGCTGCCACTCTCGTCGAGGTCCTTGATGACGATCGTCGACCGACCACCGGTGTTGTCCTCATCACCGGAATGCACCTCGCGCAAACGCGAACCTGACTGCTCATCGAGATACAGGGCGTCGGGACGATCATCATCACCGATCACGATCACGTTGCGCGACGCGTTGAGAGCGATCGTGTTCGGTGAGGTCAGCGAGTCGGTTGGGTCTGTCGGCGACGTCGTGTCCATCGCGTCGTCGACCGGCTCGGCGACGAGCGTGGTGCTGGGATCGATGTCGCCCGCAGTGTTGTCTGGATTGTCACCAAGGCCAAGCATCCGATCGATCGATGGATCGTCGAAGTCGATCGCCTCTGCATCTTGCTCAGAGAACGCGGCCAGGAGTTCTTCGAGGACCACATCGGGTACGTCTTCCGGCCCGATGGTGGGGTGTGGCGTAGCCGCCTCCGGCGTTGCCCGCTGTGGCTGGGCCGGTTCTGGTGGCGCCGCCTGTGACTTCCGCTTCTCGGACTTGCTCGGCTTCTCAGCCATGCGCGGAGCCTTCCGAGTGCGCTGCATCAGCCTCGGCGAAGCCGACGAGTCGCACCTCGCTGCGGAGTTCGAAGCCAGTTTCGCGAGCAACCCGAGCACGCACGTCGTCGATGACGGCCTTCACATCTGCAGCAGTCGCCCCGTCGCCTGCCTGGATGAAGTTGGCGTGCTTGTCGGAGACGAAGGCACCACCGACTCTGTAACCGCGAAGACCGAGGCGATCGATCAACTCCCCCGCGGACAGCTCACCGGGGATCGGGTTGACGAAGACGGAACCGGCGTTCTGTCCACCTGGCTGATTTTCGCGACGCCAACGCACGATCTCTGCAATCTCACGTTCGGACCGCTCGACATCGCCAGCGGCCAACGCAAGATGGGCGGTGAGCACGATCTCGTGATCGAGGAGATTCGAGCCACGGAAGCGCAGGCCGAGTGACTCGACAGCTCTCCATCCGCTGTGTAGAGCATGCAGATTGAAAATCTCGGCACGAACCAGGCTGGCCGCCATGTCGGACCCGTGACCACCGGCGTTCATTCGTACTGCTCCGCCGATCGAGCCGGGTACGCCAACCGCCCATTCAAACCCGGTCAGTCCGCACGCTGCAGTGCGGCGTGCCAACACCGGCAACGCAACCGCTGACCCTGACTCGACATCGACTCCTTGTACCTCGATCCCATCCGCCCACGACGCCAGGCTCAACGCCACACCCGCGAACCCAGCGTCCGCGACCAGCAAGTTGGAACCGCGACCGACCACAAGGACCGGAAGCTGGTACTTGGCGATGATCCCAGCGACCTCGTGCAGGTCGGCAAGCGACGTCGGGCTGGCAAAGATTGCCGCGGGGCCACCGACCCGATACGTCGTCATTGGCCCGAGCGGCTCGTCGACGCGTACCAATGCACCGAGTTCTGCGACTGCTTGGTACAGCCGGTCGTGCAGGCTCAACTGGCCGCCGCCCGCAACTCGGCCCGGCGCTGCAGCAGTTCGTCGGGTAGCGATGCGATGTCTCCACAACCCATTGATATGCAGACATCGCCAACGCGTAGTTCCTTGGCGAGATACTCGACCAAGTCGCTGCGACGCGGCATCCAAGCCAACCGTGTTGCCGGATGAGCATCGAGTACGGCATTGACGACGAGCTTTCCGGTGACGCCAGGAATCGGTGTCGTGCCCGAGGGATAGATGTCGGTGAGCACCACCAGGTCGGCGTCGACGAAAGCGTCCCGATAAGCGGGCGACATGACCGCCATGCGGTTGAATCGATTCGGTTGGAACACGGCGACCACCCGACGCCAGCCATCTCCGCTGGTGCGCGCAGCAGACAGCACGGCGCTGATCTCGGTCGGTAGGTGGGCGTAGTCGTCGACCAGCGCCGCGCCATCATCGACTCCGCGGATATCGAAGCGCCTGGCGACGCCACCGAACTTGGCCAACGCATGCGCGGCGACCTCGAACGAGATTCCAACCGAGCACGCCATGGCCAACGCACCCAATGCGTTGCGGACGTTGTGAATGCCGCGCAACGGTAGGTCGACGGTGCCAAGTGGCCGGCCGGAGTGTGTGACGGTAAAGGAGTTCGACCCGTGATCGGTGTGTACATCGACAGCGCGAAACTCGGCGGCTGGGCTCGTCCCGTAGGTGATGGCGCCATGCCGGTGGGCCAGCTCAGCGCACACCGTGTCATCGACGCAGAGCACCTTTGGTCCCGCGATCTGGGCGAGGTATTGGTCGAAGCTCGCAGTGATCGCGTCCTCGGTGCCGAAGAAATCGAGATGGTCGACCTCGACATTGAGCAGAATGGTGCCGAACAGCGGGAGCTCCAAATGGGTGCCATCGCTCTCGTCGGCTTCAACCACCAACCACTCGTCACCTGTCCACTGCGCGCCGGTGCCCATGTCTGTCACGTCGCCACCGATGATGAACGATGGTCGTACACCGGCCCCGGCAAGGATCAGCATCAACATCGAGGTCGTCGTGGTCTTCCCATGCGTGCCCGCGACACCCAACGATTTCGCCTGGGCGCAGATCGACGACAGCATGCCAGCGCGGGTCAGCACGGCGATCCCGGTCTTGGCCGCTTCATCGAGCTCGATGTTCATCGCTGGCACCGCTGTCGATGCGGTCACTGCGGCGCAACCGCGCACGTGACGCCGATCGTGGCCAACGTGTACATCGACACCGGCCGCGCGAACACGTTCCAGCACGGAGCGCTCGCGAAGATCGCTGCCGCTGACCTCGTGCCCCATCTCCGCCAGAACGATGGCGATTGCGCTCATGCCAGGTCCCCCAACGCCGACGACGTGCAAACGCTGCGGCTTCGAAAGATCAAGCGGGACCTGCGGCACATCGGTCACGGCGCTGCCACCTGCTCGATCAGGTCCACGAGCGCGCCACTGCGATGACGAGTGCCGATCTCGCCGGCCGCTGTCGACATCGAAGCCAGCTTGGCCGGGTTCGTCGACATCTCGGTGATCTCAGCGAGCAGGCGATCGACGGTGAGGTCGGCCTCGTCGATCAGCACTGCAGCCCCGTGATCGCTGAGTTCGCGAGCGTTGTCGAGTTGATGATTCTCCGCAGCGGAAGGCCACGGGACGACCACCGCAGGCATCCCGACAGTGGCGAGTTCGGCAATCGTCGCTGCACCCGCTCTCGTCATCATCAGGTCGGCCGCGGCATACACGAGCGGCATTCGGTCCTCGTATCCAAGCACTCGGTACATGATGCCTTGGCTGCCATCCCGACCGGGCGCGGCACTCGCCATGTTGCGCTCACCGACGACGTGATACACAGCCAGATCCCGCCGATCGGCAAGGCGTTCGACCACCTTGGCCGTGACCTCGTTCAGGCGCGTCGCACCGAGCGACCCGCCGAAAACTGCAAAGACGAACCTGTCGTTCGGCAAGCCGAGTTGAGATCGCGGGCCCCCTCGATCGGCCAGCCGGTCGACCGCCAGCACTTCCTGACGGACCGGTGCTCCCGTCAGGTGCGCCCGGGGCAACGTGGAGCCCTCGAACGCCACGGCACATGCCGCGGCACGACGGGCCACGAGTTTGGAGACCAGGCCCGGACGGCGGTCGTAGCTGACCACCACGACCGGAACCCGGCGCAGGATCGCGGCTGCAGTAGCGGGAAAGCTGGCGTAGCCGCCGACGTTGACGACGACCTGCGGTGACAACCTGCGCAGCAGTGACATTGCCTGCCAGGTCGAACGAATCAGCTTCGGGACGAAGGCCAAGTTCCGGATCGACATCGACCGCTGCAACCCGACGACATCGAGCATCGTGTGGGCGTACCCGGTCGGAGGAAGGAGTCGACCCTCGACGCCGCGTTTCGTGCCGACATAGTGAATGGTTCGCTGATCGTGCCCGCGGGCCACGAGCGCATCGGCGACCGCGACGGCCGCGAGCACGTGTCCCGAGGTGCCGCCGCCCGTCACCACGGCAAAGGCGGCGTCGGAGGATTTCACGAAGTGCTCACCTCACGTTGCGAGCCACGTTGAGCAGCAGCCCCGCCGCGGTCATCGTGACGAACAGTGAACTGCCGCCGGCAGAAAAGAACGGCAGCGTCAAACCCGTGACCGGCATCAGGCCGGTGACCCCGCCGACATTGATGATCGTCTGCACGACGAACCAGATGACGATGCCTCCAGCCAGCAGGCTGGCAAATCGATCCTGGGTCGCCAGTGCCACCTGCACGCCCGCATAGGCCAGGATCAGGAAGCCACCGAGCACAGCAACGACTCCGATCATCCCGAGCTCCTCGGCCACGACGGCAAAGATGAAGTCGCTGTGGGCCAGCGGCAGGAAGTCACCCAACTTGTTCTTTCCTTGACCGACGCCTTCTCCTGCCAGCCCACCCTGTGCAAGGGCGATCATCGCCTGATAGGTCTGATAGCTCAAGTGGTCCTTGTTTGCGGCGATGTCGAGGAACGCGGTGAACCGGGCCTGGCGGCGCGGGCTCGAGATCACGAAGGCAAGCGCACCGACGGCACCGATGCTGGCCGCGGCTGCCATTGGGCGCAGCGGCGCGCCGGCGATGAAAGCAATTACGAACACGATCGATGCCAGCACGATCGCCGAGCCAAGGTCGCTCTGCACCAGGCACAACCCGCTGCCGACGATCGCGACGAGCATCACCGGTACGAGCGTGCGCGACGGATTGTCCATCTCGTCCCTGCGCTTGGCCAACAGGTTGGCGCAGTACAGCAGCACCGACAGCTTCAAGAACTCCGATGGCTGCAGGGAAAGTGGTCCGATGGCCACCCAAGCATTGGCATCGTTGACGCGATCGCCGATGCCGGGGATGAATGGAAGCAGCATCATTCCGCATGACAGCACCAAGCCCGGCAACACCAGGTGACGCCAGAAGTGGTAGGGAACGCGCAAGCCGATCCAGAGACCCACCATGCCCAGGGCGGCCCACATCAGTTGCTTGTTGAAGATGCGGTACGGAGATTGACCCTGGTTGAACTGATTGATCGACGACGCCGACAACACCATCACCAGACCGAGCATGACGAACACCGCAACGACAACGGCGATCGCGTAGAACGCAACCGTTGGGGGCGAGTCAGGTCTCGATGACATGCGTCGAGTCGGATGTCTGCGCAGCGCAGCCGCCCGCTCGAGCGCCTGCCTGCGCCGGTCACCTATCACGGTGGTCGAAGAACTCATCCCGTCCTCTTCTCGAAATGCGCACGCACCAGACGCTTGAAGTCGTCGCCTCGTGCCGGGTAGCCACCTTCGGGATACCAGTCGAAGCTGGCACACCCCGGCGACAACAACACGGTGTCGCCCGCCGTGGCGAACGCGGCAGCTGCGGTGACCGCCTCCTCCATAGAGGTGACCTCAACCACCGGACACCACGGGGCGAACGCCGCTCGAACGACCGCCGCCGCCTCGCCGAGGGCGACAACGGCCTTCACCCGATCGTGCTCCCCCGACATGCTCGCCAGATCGAGACCCTTGTTTCGACCGCCGGCCAGCAGCACCACGCTGCTGAAACCTCGGATCGCGGTGATCGCGGCATGTGGTGTCGTGGCCTTCGAATCGTTGAACCACTGCGCGCCACCAAACTCACCGATCGGTTCGATCCGATGGGGCGGATGCTCGAACGTCGCCAGCGCTTCGGCCACAGCGGCCGGACTGCCCAAACCGGACTCGACCACGATTGCCGCCGCCGCCAAGGCATTGCTGACATCGTGCGGAAGATCGCGCGTCATGGTGGAGCGATCGGTGATTGCGCCTGCCGGACCCATCAGCTCCGAGCCCACTAGCCGGTAGTCGGCGGTGGCATTGCCGAACGTGTACGTGCGTCCGACTGCACTAGCGAGGTTGCGCATGACGACGGGGTCGGGTGCATAGCCGACGGCGATGTCGCTCGGTCGGTTGTGCGACCACATGCGGGCCTTGGCGCGCTCGTAGGCCCGCATCGACACATGCCAGTTCTGGTGATCCTCGGCAAGGTTCAACCACACCGATGCCTCGCTGCGGAAGTGGTCGATCCAGTTCAACCTGAAGCTGCTGCATTCGACAACAAATGCATCGACGTCGGTGTCGAGTGCGGCAATCAACGGCACGTCGGTGTTGCCGACGGCAGCGACCTTCAGACCCGAACACCGCAACATCGCCGCGGCCATCATCGTGGTCGTCGTCTTGCCATCCGTGCCGGTGACCGCCAGCATCGGTCGCGGCCCTCCGATTCGCAGTTGCTCCCACTCGTACGCCAGATCGATCTCAGTGCGGATCGCCTTGCCGTGACGTTGGGCCGCGGCTATCACCGGATGGGTTTCCGGTACCCCCGGCGCCGGGCACACGATGTCGCATGTCGCCATCAACCGGTCGAGTTCGGCCGCATCAGGACGAGCGATCAGCTCGGCGCCGACCGCGCCGGCCACCGCGACCTTGGCATCGTTGGGGGCATCGTCGGCGACGAAGACGCGAACGCCGCGATCGTGCAAGGCCTGAGCGACGGCCTCCCCGGAGATCGCCATTCCATACACCAGTGCCGTGGTGGTCATCTGCTGCGCAGTTCGAGACGGGTGAAGTCACCGATGTAGATCGCCAGCGCGGTCGCCACGCAGATGCCAGCGATCAACCAGAACCGGATGATCACGGTGGTTTCCGGCCAACCGAGCAACTCGAAATGATGATGGATGGGCGACATGCGGAACAGGCGACGCTTTCGCCCCGAGGCCCTGAAGACCGCCATCTGAATCGCCACCGAGCCGGCCTCGACGACGTTGATGCCGCAGATCAGCACGAGCAGGATCTGGGTGTTGGTCGTCAACGCCAGCAACGCTAAGGCTGTACCGATCGCTAGTGAGCCCACGTCACCCATGAATATGCGCGCGGGCGCGGCGTTGAACCACAGGAATCCGCCACACGCGCCGGCAAACGCTGCGGCGAGCACCGCCAGGTCGAGCGGGTTGACCACACCCTTGCCAGTGACCAGCCTCGTCGTGACGCCGTAGATCTCCGGGTTACGGAACGCCCAGTAGGCGATGATCGTGAAGGCCAGGAAGGCCAGGAGCGCCGCGCCGGCAGCAAGACCATCGAGGCCATCGGTGACGTTGACGGCGTTCGAGGTACTCCAAATGGTGACTCCGGCAAAGACCACCCAGACCGGCCACGGCACATGCCACCCTGGCCAGTTGTACCGAGTGAACGAGATCGTTTCGCTGACTCCCGTCGCGGCCACCAGCCACCATGCAATACCCATCGAGATGACCAGCGTGACGTAGCTCTTCTTCTTCCAGAAGATGCCGCGGTTGTGGGCCTTGTTGACCTTGATGTAGTCGTCGAGAAAGCCCATCCCCGACAACACCAGAATGCCGACCCAGGCGATGGCCGCCTGGTTGGAGAAGGCCAGTCCACCGCGGAAGTGGGCCACCACCCAGCCGAAGAATGCAGCGACCACGATGGCTAGGCCGCCCATGGTTGGAGTGCCCTGCTTGGGCATGTGGTGGTCGGGCCCGCGATCTTCCTTGCCGAGGATCGGCTGGCCCTTACCGCGGTCGCGGAAGAAGGTGATGAGGTAGCGGGTGCCGGTCAGCGAGGCGATCATTGCGCACGTCCCGGCGATCATGACGGCGATCATCGAAGGGCCTCCAAGGCCTCTCGGGCAACCGCTCGATCGTCGAATTCCAACACTTGGTCGCCGATGGTCTGCGTTCGTTCGTGACCTTTGCCGGCAATCAAAACCACGTCGCCCGCACGCGCCCGACGTATGGCAATCTCTATGGCCCGACGGCGATCTGGTTCCATCACAACGCGGCCACGGTAGTCCGATGGGACCCCTCGCATCGTGGCATTGATGATCTCGAGCGGGTGCTCCGAACGGGGGTTGTCGGACGTGACCACGACGTGATCGGCCAATGTGGACGCCACTGCTGCCATCAGCGGGCGCTTCTCACGATCGCGGTCGCCTCCGCAGCCGAACACCACGTGGACGAATGCGTTGCCGGCGACGTGGCGCGCTGCACCAATGGCTTTTTCCAAGCCATCCGGTGTGTGCGCATAGTCCACGATGACCGCAAACGGCTGACCGGCCACGACCGCTTCGAACCGTCCCGGCACGGCGGCGGCCCCTTCCAGGCCCCGCTGGATCGTCGCCAGATCGATGTCGAGCCGAGCACAGGCAGTCGCCGCAGCCAGGCTGTTCATCACGTTGAACTCGCCGCCGATCGGTACGGAGATGGATTGGCCCCGCCACGAGTAGCTGTGGTGGGTCGCCGAGACGCTGACATTCGACGCGTCGGCCAGCCCGAAACCCTCGACGGGAATCGACCCCACGTCCATCAACAGTCGACCATGGGGATCGTCGATGTTGACGATGGCTGCGTCGGCAAGATCGGGCTGGAACAATCGCGCCTTTGCTGCGAAGTAACGCTCCTGCGTGCCATGCAGATCGAGATGGTCGCGACCGAGGTTGGTGAACACAGCGATCTGGAAGTGACACCCGGCGACGCGCTGCAACTCGAGCGCATGCGACGACACCTCGATGACGACCGCACGGACTCCTCCATCGACGAATTCCGCCAAGCGGGCCTGTAGGTCCGGTGACTCGGGCGTGGTATGCGCACCGGTCAGGGTTCCGATCATGCCCGTCGAGAGACCGGCGGCAGTCAGGATCGAGTCGATCAGGTGGGTTGTGGTGGTCTTGCCATTGGTGCCCGTGACGCCGACGAGCGTCAACGCTCTGCTCGGGTGTCGGAAGAACGACGCGGCCAACCAGCCCATCGCTCGGCGAGTATCGGGCACGACAAGCTGCGGCATGTCGAGATCGAGGCGGTGATCGACCAGTAGTGCGGTCGCTCCCGCTGCGCCGGCCCCTGAAGCAAACGCGTGGCCGTCGGACTGCGCACCTCGGAGGCAGCAGAACAATGATCCGGCGCGAACTCTACGCGAATCAAAATCGACCGACTCGATCGTGACGTCGTCACCGTAGACGACGATCTCATCAAGCCCCGCTTGCTCGACAACCTCGCGAAGCATGCGAGACATCGCTGTCATCCCTCGCTGTTCTGGCAGCCGTTGTCGTTCGGTGAGGGGCTGACCTTCAGTTCGTGCATGGCGATGGTCGCCAACGTCGAGAACAACGGCCCGGCAGCCTTACCGCCAAGGCGATCCTGACTGGTTGGATCAGGTCGATCGATCGAAACCAGAATTGTCACCTGCGGGTTGTCTGCTGGAAAGTAGCCGACGAACGTCGAGTAGTACTCCTTGGATCCATCTTCGGCCTGGTAGTCGGTATTCGTCGGCTGAACACTTGCCAATGCCGCATCGGGAGCAACCGGGGCACCCTGCACAGCTTCCTTGGCAGGATCCTTCGTAGGCTTCAGCAGCGTAGTGCCGGTCTTGCCGGCTACCGACATGCCCGGAACCTTGGCGTACTTCGCCGTGCCGTAACAAACGACGTCTTTCATCATCGATGTCATTGTGGCGGCCGTCTGTGGTGTCACGACCTCACGCGTCGGCGACGCCGGGGTGGCGTGCGTCTGCCCGTTGGCATCGATCGTCGAGAGCACCAGACGGGGTGCTACGTAGACACCGCCATTGGCAATCGTATTGACGGCCGCTGCAAGTTGCAGCGACGTCACGGCGTAGCCATACCCATAGCGCGGAGTTACCTTCTCGGTGGCCTGCCAATCGGCTGCCGGCTTCATGATGCCGGCGCTCTCGTCGGGCAGTCCGAGGCCGGTCGTCGAACCGAACCCGAACTTGTGAAGGTAACTTCCGAATCTCAAGGTGCCGACTTCCTCGGTCATCAGCACGGTACCGATGTTCGAGGAATGGACGATGATGTCGCGCAAGCTCATAGGCATTTCTTCGTGCGGTTCGGCGTCGCGGATCTTGAACTTCCACTTCTCGTCACTCTTGTTGACTGGCTTGTAGGTGAGGAAGCCGGGCACCATGATCGTGGTCTCGGGAGTGGCAAGGCCTTCGTTCACTGCGGCAGAAATGCTGAACACCTTGGCGACGGATCCCGGCTCGTGGGCTTCGACCGCCGCGAGATTTGCCGACGTGACGGCTGCGACACCGTTGCTTTCGCGCCGAACGTTGGCACTGGCATAGATGTCGCCGGTCTCGACACCCATTACGATTGCCGTTGCACCCATCGCGGTGAGCGCCTCGACACGCTCCAGTACGGCCTTTTCAACCTGGTACTGCAATCCGCGGTCCAGCGTCAACACGATGTCGGAGCCAGGGATCGGCGCAACGGTCTCGTCGCCACCGGCGATGGAGCGGAACTCGCGGTCATGCTCCTGCGACCTCTCGCCATCGACGCCGCGGAGAATGTCGTTGTACTCCTTCTCCAGTCCTCCGGTGCCCTCGAGATCGGGGTCGGTTCGGCCAATGACGCTTCGCCCAACGTCACCGTTGGGAAGGATTCGCTTGTCTTCGCTGAGTGACGAAATCCCGGGCAAACGAAGTGACACGATCGTTTGCGCCAATTGAGGTTCGATCTGTCGAGCGACGTACACGAACGAGTTCTTCTTCAGCGTAAAGGCATCGGTCAGCGACTGCTGCTTCGACACGGGAAGCTGCAACAGCGCCGTCAACGTGCGAACGGTACCGATGGGATCGAGTACCAGCTTTGGGTTGGCCGTGATGGTTCGTGCCGGAACCGACAAGGCCAGGTCCGCTCCCTCGCGATCAAAGATCGTGCCGCGGTGGGCCTTCAGCCGTTGCTCGGTCGTGCGCTGCGACTTACCGGCCAAACGCAGTTCGTCGGCCTGAACGGTCTGCAGCAATGTGATTCGGGCCAGGACCATCAGGAACAACACAGCGGCGATCACGAACACGGCAACGAGCCGGCGCGATGATTGACCTGCTCGGTAGATGCGGCTCTGGCGCTGCGAGACTGCGCGCTTGCGGAGAGCCTGGGTACTGCGCTGGGTCTTGAGCTGCGCACGGCCTTGCGGCGCGGCAGCGCGGCGGCGGGCGGAGGTGGGTTGCGGCCGTCGATCGCGTTGTGACAACGCTCGCGTGTGCGGGTTCTGCTGCGGCGTCGCGCGCGGAGCAGGCGACCGGTGCGTGTTCGATCGCGATTCGATCGGCCGGCGAGCAGGCGATGCTGGCGGGCGACGTGCCGGCTCGGCCGTGATCACCCGCTGTCGATGGTGGCTCCGCGAGCGAGCCCCATGGTTCACGTCCCTCATGATTCCGCCTTATCCGCCTGCGATTGACTTGACGACCTTGAACTCCTCGAACACCGGATCACTTGCCTCGGTTCCGGGGTCGAACACCCCGCCTGCGCTCATCTGCACTTCGGCGACGACCTCGGGCGCGATATCGATGAACTCGGTCTTGGCCGACGATGTCATGCCGAGCACCGACCCACTCGCGGCGAGGCGGGCAGGCGAGCGCAGGTCGGCTCGTTGACTGCGAAGGTTGTTGAAGTCGTTCCGCGCCGCGCGAATCTGCCGATCGACGAGGTCGAGCTCGACCTGTCGTCGCGCCAGCTGTGTCTGAAACGCAGCAGCGCCGAGCATCAGGCAGGACGCGAAGAAAGCAGCGACCGCCACCAGCCGCGCGGTGCGACGTCGGCGCGGCACCACCGTGAGCTGCGGCCGAGCGACAGGTGTCACGCCCACGGTGGAGCGAATCATGGGGCGCGCCAAAACACCCCCATCGGCGTGAACTCGGTCGCGGGCGATCCCCAGTCGTTCCGATCGGAGGACCGACGCCACGGGTCAGCTCACCACGTCGCGCCGGGGCATGTCGGCAATTCGTTCGACGACGCGCAGTCGGGCGCTGGACGCCCGCCGGTTCTCTGATTGCTCGGTCGCCTGTGGAGTTCGTGGAAGGCCCCGAACGATGCGAACTGTCTGCACGGCGTCGCAAACGCACGGCAGCTCTGGTGGACATTCGCAGCCACCGGTGACAGCCAATCGCATGCGCTCCTTGACGATCCGGTCCTCACCCGAGTGATACGACAGCACGGCGATGCGGCCGCCAGTCGTGGTGTTCCCAATGGCAGCATCGATGGCCGGGGCAAGGGCGTCGAGCTCGCCGTTGACCTCGATCCGGATCGCCTGGAACGTACGCTTGGCAGGATGGCCGCCTGTGCGCCGCGCCGGCGCAGGGATTGCCGACACGACGATGGCGGCGAGTTCCGTGGTGGTTTCGATCGGGCGCGAAGCTGCGATGGCGTTGGCGATACGCCGCGCGAACCGTTCGTCCCCGTACTGCTGCAGGACCCGGGCCAGTTGGTCGACTGGGTACCCGTTGACGACATCGGCGGCTGTCCACGCCTGCGTGCGGTCCATACGCATGTCGAGGGCGGCCTCGTGTCGATAGGAGAATCCCCGATCGGCCTCATCGAGTTGCGGCGAGCTCACACCCAGATCGAACAAGGCCCCCGAGAGGCCGTCTACCGAAAATGCTTCCATGGCGTCTTCCAGGCGGTCGAATCGACAGTGGTGAACCATCAACCGATTTCCGAATCGGGCCAGCCGCTGGCTGGCGGCAGCAAGTGCGACTTCATCGCGATCGAGCCCGAGGATCCTGAGCCGCTCGTAGCTTTCGAGCAGACGCTCAGCATGGCCTCCGCCTCCGAGCGTTGCATCCAGCAACACTCCAGCAGGCACCTGCTCGAACACCTTGGTGATCTCGCCGACCATCACCGGCTGGTGGTGGAAGGGTTCGGTCATCGCACACCATCGCAATGTCGTTCGCTCATCTGCAGCCCCCCGGTCCACCGGTGTCGCCGGGATGTCTCCCCGGTCAAACGAGACGGAAGCGGGCGGAGTAGGGGCTGTCCATCTTGCAGACCGGAAGACTGCAGATGAGCGAACGGATCGGATGATCCGTTTCGTCTGTCAATTCGTTGCCTTGCTCCTTTCGTTGAACTGTGATTTCGTGATTCGTGTTGAGCGGAGCGTGTCATTGCTGCCCCTCACGCCGGGTCTCCGGCGATGTCGTCGGTGCCTTCTGCGTCGATGCGGGCGTATCGCTCGGGCGACCAGATTTCGAGCTTGATCAGGTTCCCGGCAACGATGACTTGGCTCTCGAGGTTCAGTTCGGCATAGGCACGGAGCTTCTCGTCGACGTTCACCCGGCCCTGCTTGTCGAGAGCGACCAGCACCGCGCTGGACGCCAACGCTCGCTGACGGTTCAAGGTGAGATCGCCTCGCTCGACTTTGGCGATCAGCTCCCGACCGAAATGCTCGAAGGCCTCGGAAGGAATCACATCGACGCACTTGTCGGTGCCCTTCACCAGGTAGCAGTGCTCGCCGAGATGGGCGCGATAGGTCGCAGGCAGAGCCACTCGGCCCTTGTCGTCGAGCTGGCGCTCATGCGCCCCAACGAACATCACTCGCGCCTCACCACCTTCTCAACTAGGTCGACCTGCCTCGACGCCGGAGGAGGGCACAACGCCCTCGCTCCCCACTGGCCGCCATTATGTACCCCGAAATGCCCCAATGTCAACCATTTTTCCCCACTACTACCCACCAGCCACCATCCGAGCCAGAGTCTGATGACTGCGGCCCCCATACGGGGGCCCGCCATCAAACGCTCCCCACCTGGTGGGGTCGCACTGTGCTGCTCGCCGAGCTACTCGTGCTGCTGGCTCTCGACCCCGACGGAACTCCTGCCTGCGGGTACTCCAAATAGTCGGCAACCGAACTTGGAGTGACGGGCGCGCTGATGACCGAGCTGGCGCAACAGGGTCACCTCGATCTACGTGACGGACGGATCCACATCACGGGCACAAGTCCGACACATCCCCTGCTCGTCCAGGTTCTTGAAAATGTGTCAGCCCACGACGGCAAGAAATTGAAGAGCCACCTCTCGCGGATCAAGCACTCCGGCTGGAGAGAAGTTGTCGAGATGATGATCGACGACGAAAGCTGGGCTGCGACAAGTCGACATTGCGACCGACGCACCATCCTGTGCTGTGCGCCGACGATCAACAGGCTCTGCTCGCCCGGTTACGAGCGGCTGCAATCAGCGACGGCGCGATGGATGACGAGACAGCCTGCCTGCTGGCGCTCGCTGGCCCGAGCCAACTCCTGGAGGTTGTCGCGCCCGACCGGGCCGATCGCACGATCGCCAAACGTCGTCTCGCCGAGGCGTCGCTGCGGGTGCCCGCCGCGGCGGCCGTCAAGTATGCGGTCGAAGCTGCCGTCGTGGCTGTCATCGCATCCAGCTGACGAGCGGCTAGAACTGCTGTAGGGCTGCGACCACGCGCTGAGTGATGGTTACGGCTGACGCCGTGCCGGTCTTCACCATCGCACTGAGCTCTGCCGCTGATGGACCTTCGATGACCAGCGATGCAACGATGTCGGGGCGCCATCGAAGATGCACCATCGTCTGGAATCTGGCGGCAAGACGTGTGCGGCGCTGCGAGATCCCCACCAACTTGGCATTGCCGACCGTCACTTCACCTGGCCCGGTACCGGCGAAGCAGACGTCGGCCGACCATTGCGTGCGCACAAGGCGGCCGCGGTACACGACAGCGAGGGGCTCGACGTCGGCGAGGGCCGCAGCCCACAACTCGCCGACCCACCACATCGAGCGCCCGATGTCGTCGCTCCACAGTTCGTCGGATGCTGGGATCTCGAGATCGAGCCACACGAATTCGTTCGGCCACAACAACACCCCACCACCACCAGAGCGTCGGCGGACGACGTCGATGCCTTGCCGCTCGGCAGCGTCGACGTTGACCGATTCCTCGCGCTGTGACGAACCCAACACCAGTGTCGGCGAGGTGACCCGCAAGAATGTGGCCACTCGTTGGTCGACAGGGAGATCTCGGGCGTGAAAGACGCCGACGTCGCCAGCAAGGTGTTCGATACGCCAGGACGGCATTGTCAGCTGGCGAGCGCGAGATACCGCTTCCACGCCTCGGGAACTCGGTGGACCGACACAGAGATCCAGGCGAGTTCCTTCGGAGCTCGCGGCGGTCGGGCCAGCCGCATGCCGGCCTCGTCGGGTGTGCGATCGCGCTTGCGGAGATTGCATGGCCGGCAGGCCGCAGCCACGTTCTCCCAGATGTGCTGTCCTCCACGCGACCGCGGCATGATGTGGTCGATCGAGTCGGCCATGTTGCCGCAGTACTGGCAACAGTGTTCGTCGCGTACGAAGACGGCGCGGCGAGACATCGCCGTGCGGCGGTGATACGGGACCTTGACGACGTACCGCAGGCGAATCACCACGGGATTCGGAACGCAGAGCGATTCAGAATGAAGGTGAGTTCCGTCGTCTTCGACGATGTCGGCCTTGTCGGCGAGCACCAGACATGCGGCCCGGCGAGAGGGCACGACCGAGAGCGGCTCATACGTTGCGTTCAACACGAGCGCGCTCCTCATGGCGTCAGACCCTACCGATGCCTGCCGTCGGGCGCGAGCGAATTCACGCTCGCCGCCGCGGGTATCAAGAACCCAGTGCTCGGTGAAGCTTGCACCATGAGAGGTAGTTCAGCACATCCGCGGCCACGATGCGATGCTTGGAATCGCCGTACTGGGTTTGCAGGCGGAATCGCACATAGTCGCCCGGAGGCAACGGCAGGAACGGACGCCGCGCCCACCAACGTCGAGGCAACGATGCGCGGTACTGGCGCGCGGCCGTGAGCCACAAGCCGGGACGGGCGACCACCACTGCGGTGCACCGCACTGCAGCCCACGGTGTCACTGAGCCTTCGGCGCTCTAACATCAGTCGCCTTCGGCGCTCTAACATCAGTCGCCTTCGGCGCTCTAACATCAGTCGCCTTCGGCTCCTTCGGCAGGCCGAGAACCATTTCGCCGATGATGTTGCGCTGGATTTGTGACGAACCCGCGTAGATGGTGCCAGCCCGGGCGTTGAGGAAGGTACCCACCCAACTCCACGAACTGTTCGGCGCACCTGCATCGTCGGTCTGGAACGCGGTCGATGGGCGTCGCCCGGTCGGTGTCATCGCGTATGGGCCGAGGATGTCGAGCGCCAACTCGGTGACGATCTTGTGGTACTCGCTCCAGTACAACTTGGAGATCGCTGCGTCCGGACCCGGTTGATGACCCTGCAGGAACTTGGTCAGCGTGCGCATTCCGCTGTACCGCATGATCTGCACTCTGCCGTAGCACCACGCCAACCGTTGGCGGATGTTTGGATCGTTGATGGCGCCTGACTCCTTGGCCATGATCAACAACCGATCGAGCTCAGCCCGATAGCGAATGGGAACGGTCGCTGCCGATTCACCGCGCTCGTACCCGAGCAATGTCATGGCGACGGCCCATCCATTGTTGAGGCCACCCACCACTTCATCTTTCGGCGCGGTGGCATCGGTATAGAAGATCTCGTTGAACTCGCTCTCGCCAGAGATCATCTTGATCGGACGAACCTCGATCCCAGGCTGGCGCATGTCGACCAGGATGAACGAGATGCCCTTGTGCCTGGGAGCATCGGGATCTGTGCGCACCAAGGTGAAGATATGGTCGGCGAGATGACCCGCCGACGTCCAGATCTTTTGGCCGTTGAGCACCCATTGGTCGCCGTCGAGCACGCCGCGTAGGCCGATGTTCGACAGGTCGCTGCCGGCGTTGGGTTCGGAGTAGCCCTGACACCACGTGTCGGCCCCGGACAGGATCCTCGGCAGATACCGGCTCTTCTGTTCGTCAGTGCCCCAATGCAGCAGGGTATTGCCGAGCATCTGAATGCCGAAGACATCGTTCGGCCCTCCCGTCGGTACCCCCGCCTTGGCGAACTCCTCGGCGATGATCACCTGCTCGAGCGCCGACAGCCCGGCGCCCCCATACTCGGTGGGCCAACCCGGCGCCAGGTATCCGGCCGTGTACAACGTGGTACGCCATTCAGTCACGAAGGCGGTGAGCTCGTCGCCGTCGAGGGAGCCGATTCCACGCCACTTGGTTGGCAGCTTCTCGGCGAGAAAGGCCTGGACCTTTTCGCGGTAGGCCTCGGCATCGGCGGAGTACGTGGGGCGCATGACCCTAGGTTACCCGTCGGTAGCACGGTACAAGAACCCGTCAATAGCTAGTTCTGTGGCTGCCTGGCCAACGCAGCCGCGCCGATCAACGGGGCCCGCGGTCCCAACGTCGCCGGCATCACCTGAAACCCACTGGTGAACGGCAACCTGGCTCGTCTGTCGAGCTCGTCTTGAGCGGCACGAAAGAACGGCTCGCCGAAACCAAGCGCGACTGATCCACCGACGAGCGCCAGCTTGAGATCGCACAATGCGCCCACTGACGCCAGCGCTCGACCGACCATCACGCCGGTTCGTTCGACGATTGCGCCGGGGGCGCGCTGGGGTGGACGTCCGGTCTCGGCCTCGATCGCTCGACCGCTGCAATACGTCTCCAAGCATCCCTTGCCACCGCAGATGCACGGCCGACCGTCGGGTTCGACGACCACATGGCCGATGTACCCGGCGTTGCCGACCCTGCCCTGCAGCAGGTGCCCGCCGCTGACGACTCCCCCGCCGACGCCGGTACCCATCACGACGCCGATGAAATCACTGACGCCAACTGCCCCACCGCACCACGCCTCCGCCAGTGCCAAGGCTCTGGCATCGGTGTCGACCGCGACGGGAAGTTGCAGCAGCTCCTCCAGCTCGGCCGCTAGGGGAAACCGGCTCCAGCTGGGGATGTACAGGGGTGACACCGTGCGCGTCGCCGGATCGATCGGCCCCCCGCAGCCCACCCCGCACCCGACCAGCTCCGTCGGTGCCGCAGCAACGACGCGAAGGATCAATCGCGAAAGCGTGGGCCACACATCCCGAGGCGGCGTGAGCAGGCGATCTCGTACCAGAATTCGTCCGGATTCGTCGACAACACCAGCGGCCAGCTTGGTGCCACCGACATCGACGGCGAGGTAGCAGCGAGTCACGCGGCCAGACCGTAGCGCCCCGCCCTTGCAATCTGCCGTCCGCCGTCTACCCTTCCACCCGTGACGGCGATCCAGACAGAACCAACTCGAACGTTCGCATCCCTGTTCGAGGCCATCACGAGCAACATCGCTCGTGTCGTGCAGGGCAAGAAAGATGCGATCGACCTTGCAGTTTCGTGTCTGCTGGCCGAAGGGCATCTCCTCATCGAAGATGTCCCAGGAGTCGGAAAGACGAGCCTCGCCAAAGCGATGGCGGCATCGGTGCACTGCTCGTGGAAGCGGGTGCAGTTCACACCCGACCTGCTGCCCGCCGATCTCATCGGCGTCAGCATCTACCAGCGGTCGAGCGAATCGTTTGTGTTTCAGCGAGGTCCGCTGTTTGCCAACATCGTGTTGGCCGACGAAATCAATCGAGCCTCACCAAAGACTCAATCTGCATTGCTCGAAGCAATGGAGGAGCGCCAAGTCAGCGCCGACGGTTCCAGCCACATGCTGCCCGAGCCCTTCATGGTCATCGCCACCCAGAACCCCGTCGAGCAAGAGGGCACATACCGGTTGCCGGAGAGCCAGCTCGACCGCTTCCTCATGCGATTGTCGCTCGGTTATCCCGATCGCGAAGCGGAGCTGGCGATCGTGCAGACTCACGGCGCCAATACGGCGATGAACGACCTGCAGGCAGTTGTCACGACCGACGAGGTCATGGCCTTGATCGAAGCGGTGCGCACCGTGCACCTGGCACTGACGTTGCAGGGGTACATGGTCGATCTGGCCGAGGCCAGTCGGCGGCATCCCGCGTTACTGCTCGGGCTGTCGCCACGCGCGACGCTGCAACTTTCGCGAGCTACCCGGGCTCGGGCGGCCAGCCAAGGTCGTGAGTACGCCACACCCGACGACGTCAAGGCAGTTGCCGAGCCGGTGCTTTCTCACCGTGTGATGTTGCGACCCGATGCGATGTCTCGCGGTGTCACTGGCGTCTCGGTCATCCGCGAAGTCGTCGCCTCCGTGCCAGTCCCTGCCGGTCGATAGATGATCACCCGGCACGGTTGGACAGCAATTGTCGCCGCCACCGCCTCATTCGCGATCGGACGCGTCTTCGGGTTGATCGAGTTGTACGTCGTCGGCGTCGGCATCGTGATCGCCCTGCTTGTCGCGTTGATCTCGGTGCAGCGACGACTGCCGCCACTCAACGTCAGGCGAATCGTCAGCCCGTCGATGGTGTCGGTTGGCGAGGCGGCCCGCGTCGACATCCAGCTCGCCAACCTTGGCCGTCAGCCGTCGCCATATCTTCAATTGTGGGAGCCGGTCGGCAACAACGGTGGTGCACCGATGCAACTGGCCAGGCTCGGCCCAGGGCAAGCAGCCAGCGCGGCATATCGGGTGCCCACCGCCCGGCGAGGACTCGTCCGTACCGGACCACTTCGAGCATCGCGACGCGACGTGCTGGGCTTGACCCAGCGGAGTACAACGTTGGCCGGTACCGAGGAAGTGCTCGTCGTGCCACACACCATCGCCTTGCCGTTCCCGTCTGTGGGTTCGTCAGGGAGGCTCGGGCAACACCTGCGGATGAAGTCGTGGGGGCAGACCGGCACCGAGTTCCATTCGCTGCGCGAGTATCAGCGCGGTGACGACATTCGCCGGATCAACTGGAAGGCATCGGCGCGGTCCACCGCATTGATCGTCCGCGAGACGGCGCTCGAGGGCATTCGACGATGCACGGTCATTCTCGATACGACCGCCTCGGAATACACCGCCGCCTCGTTCGAGCAGGCCGTGATCGCCGCCGCCAGTATCACGGCCAGCTCTGCCCATACCGGCGTCAACACGCGCTTCGCCACGCACGAGGTGGACCTTCGCGGGCCCGATGTCGCGGCCAACACGCTCCGTTGGCTGGCAACCGTCGAAACCTCCACCGCAGTGCCCGAGATGGCATCGATGAACAACGGCATGTGTGAGGGCATGGGCCTCGTGGTGATCGTCACCGGCGCATCGACCAGTGCCGCGGCCGCGCAGCTTCGGGCTGCAACGAGCCAAGACGAGACATTGGTCGTGGTGTGTGCGACGCAGCACAACGCCAGCAGTCGGTTCGTCGTCGACGCCACATCGACCGAGTCGATGATCGCCTCGTGGACGATGTTGATCGTCGGGTCGAGCCAGGCGGTGTTGTCGTGACCGCTGTCGTTGCCGCACCGACGAGACAGAGCGCCGACCACGCTCAACCGATCCACGCCCACGTTCCGGCAACCATCGCACTCACGATGTTGACCATTGTCACTGCCATCAGCCTCTGTCGCGTCTTTCCCGATTGGGCCTACCTGCGCCCGATGCTGGTGGTGTGCATAGGCGTTCACGCGGTGATGTGTCTGCTGCGAATGCTCAGGGTCACCGCATGGCTGGCTCTGCCCACCGGTCTGGTGGCCATGGCGGCACTGCTCGGC
>JANOJI010000042.1:0-3537 GCA_031408175.1 Ilumatobacteraceae bacterium | reverse complement strand
GGTGTGGCTGGCGAGCATCACGGCATGCGGGCGATCCTCAACCCCGAGTACGCAATCATCTCCACTCCCTCGGCACCCAGCAAGCCCGACCACCACGAGCCGACGAAGCGCACCGAGAAGCGATCCGAACGGCGCTGACGGTTGCGCTGGCGATCAACCGATTGGTCGCGCTGCGATCGTGAACACGACAGCCGACGCAGCGCACATAACTGTGCGGGCATGGTTGCCCGCAGTCCATTGCGAGAGATAGGTCGACCAGTAGCGATCTGACTCCGTGGACCCAGGGTCGAGTACGGCCAGAGCGTTGTTACGCGGATCGTGGAACGACGCGGTGACAGCGATTGAGGCGAGGTAGGTGAGCGAGCCGGCGCCCAACCACACGGCTTGGGATTCGTCACGATGCAGCAGCGAATGCACCCCGAGCCCCGCCGACAGCGCAGCGGTGCCAACGAGCAGCGTCATGAACATCGGCGTGGGTGCCTGCTTGTTGATCGACTGCATCGCGGCGATGCCCTGGCCGCTCGGCAGGCGGCGCAACGCGGGCATGACGACCTCCTGCACCAACCGGCGTCGACGGTCGCCAGTACGGCGCGATCAGCGGGATACAGCAGTGCGTTTGCGTTCAGCACGGCCTTCAAACGCCGCTATGGAATCAGCCCGCACCAACACCGAACTCAACCGAGCACCGCGGTGACTGCGGCACGGTAGGTGGCTTCGTCGCGGCGGTCGGCGCAATATGCCGTGGTCGCTCCCGCGACGTCTCCGACCTTGACGACAACGATGCTGGCGGGATCGGCCGACAACGCGGGTTTTCCGGCGCCGGCCGAAGCGAGCGTGTCGGCGATGAAGTCCCATCGAAGCTGGACCTCCTGCGGATCGACCGGCGGCACGACGAACACCGTCTTGTCGAGGTGGCCCGATTGCACGATGTGCGAGATCTCCCAGGCCAGTCCCGACGTTCGACCGATGGTGATGACCACGACCTTGGCCTCGGCGATCTGTTCGCTGATCACCGCCTTCCACTCGTCGTCGCCGAGGTGCATTCGCGCTGCACCCAGTGAGACGTGCGACCGACCAGGACGGGCAATTGCCAGGACGGGCCCGTAGCACGCCAGTTCCCAGGCCACGGATTCCTCGAACGCGTCGCTCCCGCGCACGGTGAAGAACTCCAGAAATGGTCGCCGAGCCGAGAGCACGTTTGCGAGTTGAACGTCGTCGTCCTCGAACGAGCGGAGATACACGATCGGCGCACCAGCTTCCGTCCACTCTCGCCAACCGATGCGAGCGACGGCTCGTGCCGCACGCAGAACGAACGAGTCGATGACGATCACGATCAAACCGATCAAGGCGATCAGCCAGGCAAGTTGTCGAGGCTCGATGGACAATCGGTCCGAGAGTCGTAGATGGGTGATTGATGGAGCAAACAAGGTTTCGCGCAGTCCCCACACGACCAGCCCGCCTCCGCAGGCGAGCAACGCCAACGCTGCAATCGTCAGCAGCGCCGATGCCAGCGAGGGACGCGGATGTACTCGATCAGAAGAGACGACTCCGAGAACGCGGCCTTCTTGTCGACGCCACAACACGGTGGCGACGATGCCGAGCAACACCGTCGAAGCTGCGCCGACGATGCGGATCCAGCCGAGGTCGGAGGCAAGGAAAACGAGAATTGCCACGACGCAAGCAACTTGCACGGCTCCCAGAACAGCTCCCCGCCGCCGCATCTCAGAGGCGCGGTCGCTAACGTCGACCGAGCGGGCGTCGTCTCGCCTCACCGGCGTCCGCGCGACGCGACCGGCGCGTGCGCGTCGAACGCCGAGTACTCCGACGCCGATCAATGCGATCAAGGATCCGGACGTCACCACACTCTCGGCTGGGGTCGGTGCTCGTATCGCCGACGTTGATCCACTCGGCATTGCCGCGTACTGCGCACGGGCCAACGCCGACAAGGTGGCGCGGGCGCCGGCCGGATCGGATCCCTCGGCGACGGCGATCAGCGCCAGAACTCTTCCTCGCCGAAACTTGGCGAAATACTGCGGCCGATCGCCGTCAATTCGCCAGGCAGTGATGTTCGGTATCCGGTCGAGTCCGTCGATGGCATCCGTCGGCAGCGGCTCGAGGCCCGATGACAATGGACCAGCGGCGATTCCAGCGTAGAGCTCGTAGGGATAGTCAATGAGATTGATGACTGCCGATGATTTGGTCGCGAGATCGAGCCAGCTTCGCAGTCGCTCCGTCGAGTGCATCGACGCGAACACGATGACCTCGGACGACTGGGCGAGGGATTGGTCGCACGATACATCTCTGGTGTAGTCGAGTTGATCGCTAAGGCCGGGCACCGGCGGCGAATCGATGATGATGTCGTCGAGCCGGCTCGCGGCTGGACCGGAGTCGATCACCACTCCACCGTCACGTGCCGCCTGGAGGGCAACGACCGCATCGAGTACTGGGCCCAGCTCGATTCGATCGTCATTCGCAAAGACGAACACCAGAAATGCGAACCGAGCTGTCGAGAAGACGGCAGCGGCGCTCGGTGCCCCACCAATGTCTGCCGTGAACCTCTCGACTCCTGAATCGTCAGTTGGCAGTTCCTCGAACGCCAGAGATCGAACCAGAGCCAAGTTGTTCGACCGACCAGTCACACCGCTACCGCAGTCAACGCTCGGTTCGGCGTGGAATTGAAGCGTCAGGTCGTCGGAGGTGAACAGCCGCACCGCGCCCTCGGGGTTTGACGGCTCCGGGTCGGGGCGGGTGCTTGTCCAACCGGGACCGATCTCGTCGAGAATGACGTCGGCCGCGGTCTCGTCGGCAGGGGCGGCGTATGCGTCGCCGCCGATCGACATCACCAACAATCCGATCGCTACGAGATACGCCGTGCGCTCGACGCGCTCCACGGCGCTGCGCCTTGTCGTTCGCATACGTTGTCTCCCCGCACCGCAACGGCTGCCCTGCTGACAGATGCGCCCAGATCCCGGGCGATGTCAAGTCCGAGGACTGAATCCAGGCACGACAACCCTGAGCTGAGGCACCTCAGCGTGAAATCAGCGCGATCGGCGAATGTGTCGGCATGAAGCGATACAGCCAGCGCGCAAGGTGGCGAGGAGCTCAGCGAGCAGTACTACTCCTGCGAACGAGCCCAAGCAACTGTGGAAGACCGTCGGCGGCCATGTAGGCGGCATCTCCGCTGACCCCGAGGAATACGAACGCCGCGTCGTCAGCCGCGTGGGTTTCGGCCTCATTGATCGCATCGGCCGGCATCGTCGGTCTCATCGGCCCGATCTCCGGCCACCTACGCCTCGATGATCGTGGGACCATTGGTCGGTGGCACGCTGGTCGGAGCGGCCGGCCCCAGGGCCGTGTTCGGCTTGAATGTGGCGAGCTTCCTGATGTCCGCCCTCCTGATCTGGCGGATACCAGGAGAGTTCAGCGAGGCGCGAGGCTCCACGCCACGCGGTGCGGTCCTGGTCGCCGACCTGCCACTGGTCGATCACTTCGACGGCCGCGCCGTCGGCTACATGCTGCTGACCACCCTGTGGGGTA
>JANOJI010000029.1:0-5623 GCA_031408175.1 Ilumatobacteraceae bacterium | reverse complement strand
AAGCTTGTCAGGTCGAGCTGGCCCTTGAGCTTGCCGGGATGATGACAAGCTTCGAGGCGTTCAAGAAAGGCGGCAAGCACGGCACGGGCTTTGTTGCGGGCAAGCCGAAGTGGATCGCAGCACGACGTCCAGAGGTGGGCGTGCCGGTGAGTTCTCGTTCTCCTACTCACGCGGTATGCAGGTTCTCATGACGCCGCTGCTCGCCGGCCCGCGCCGATGCACGATTCGGGTCGACGCCGACAACGTCGGGGTCCGGATGGGAATGCTCGGCTGGGCGTTTGCCTCGGCAATCCCGCGAACGTCGATCACTGCGGCTCGGCGGGTCCCGGGTCCGGTCTGGGCGTGGGGCGCGCACGGCTGGCGGGGGCGATGGCTTGTCAACGGCTCGAGTCAGGGCCTCGTGCAGTTGACGATCGTGCCGACAGCGCGTGGACGATGCATGGGCTTCCCGCTCAAGGTCAAAGAGCTCACCCTCAGCCTGGCCGACCCCGACGCGTTCGTCGAGGCTGTTCAGCCATCTCACCTTGCTGACGAACTCGCGCTGGGCTGAGCGACAGTCAGGGCACGGCTTCTTCGAGGTAGCCGTCCTCGACCCGGTAGACGAAGCCGCGGATGTGGTCCTTGTGGGGGATGAACGGATTGACCTGCAGCCGCCGGATCGACTGGCGCACATTCTGGTAGGGGTCCTTGAAGTTCTCGATCGACCACGCCGGCCGAATTCCCGTCTCGGCCTCGATTTCGTCGTGCAGCATGTCGCCGATCACTCGTTGCATGCCGCAGTCGGTGTGGTGCAACAAGATGATCTCGCGTGTTCCGAGCAGGCGCTGCGACAGCACGAGCGATCGGATCACATCGTCGGTCACCACGCCGCCCGCGTTGCGGATGATGTGCGCATCGCCATGGGCGAGTCCCAGCATCTGGAAGACGTCCATGCGGCTGTCCATGCACGCGACCACGGCCAGCTTCCGGCGAGGCTGGAGGGCCAGGTCGTGGTCGACGAACGCCTCGACATACCGCGCGTTGTTGGCCAGCAACTCGTCGGTGCTGGGCTCGAAGAACACCTCGCTGTTACCCGACACAGCTGGAAATCGTAGCCAGGCGGATGGTACGAGCCGGCTACATACCGGCAATAGGGGCGTCATCGGGTTGTCGATGGTGCACATACAGGCATTTTTCGCCGACCGGGATTGACATGCCGCTTGGTTCGTGAATACTGCCGAAATGGCAATCGACGACCCGACCGCGATCCCGGAGACGCCCGAACAGGTCACGGAGTACGTCCAAGAGGCTGATCGTCTGTGGAACGACAGCCGGACCGAGGACGCACACACGCTGTACCGGGCGGTCTTCAACAGTCCGGCCACACCCCCGACGGAGTCGAGCCACTCCGCGTATCGGTTGGCCCTCTACCTGCAGACCACTGGTGATATCGATGGAGCACTGGGCTTCGCCGCATACACGGTCGAGCCGGGGACGAACGACCTGCTGATCGCATTGCGCGCAGCGATGCCCGACCAGGTGGTCGACCCATCGGAGGTGCCGCAGACCTACGAAGCCTGTGAGCGATACACGGAGAGCATCGTCAATGCCTTCGACCGGAGCGACTGGACCACCGTCGACGCGCTCGTTCTGGCGTATCAAGACACACCGGTCGATGTCGGCGTCGGCCGTCACGCCATCTGCCAGACGTACCGTGGTGTCGCCTTGGTGCACCTCGGCCGCAACGACGAGGCCAGACCAGTACTTGAGTACGTTCTCGCCAACAGTGCCAACGAGGAAAGCCTGACGCGGGCGCGTGCTGCACTCGCCCAGATCGGCTACCAGATCGATGACGGAGGTAACCCGTACGAGACGGCCGATTCACAAATGCTGCTCACCGGGATCGCAGCATTCGAACGTGGAGATGAGACCACGGCGGCCACCGAACTGCAGTCGGTCGTCGATTCGAGTGATGCCGGCGCGACCGACAAGGGCCGAGCACATTTCTATCTCGGATCGATGGCCTACCATGCCCGCCGTTTCGAGGAAGCCAGGACCCATCTGCACACCGCGCAGTCCGACGCACCCGATCCCGAGCAGGGGTGGGCCAACGACATGCTGTCGTGGCGCTGGCAGGAGGATTGACCTGCGGGTGACCTCAAGTTTGGCCCCGTTTCGGCCGATATCTGGCGGTGAGGTCGACCCGCGTGCTAGAACTTTGGTGGGCGCAGAACAATCGGGGACCGATTCTTATGCACGGCTTCACAGCTCTGCGTCCAGCACGTACCTCTCACTCGGATTGGGTCCGTCGCACCCTGGCGGCCGTCGCTGTGTGCACAGCCACAGTGGTTGTACCGCCCGTAGTAGCACCGTCGACTGTCGGTGCTGCGTCTGCCTCGTCGGCGGCGTACGTCTCGGTTCAACCGTGCCGCCTTGCTGACACGCGACTGGGCAGTGGCTATGTGCGCCTCGACGCACTCACCATCCAGATTCCCGCGCATGGGAACTGTGGCATTCCCGCCAACGCAACATCGTTGGCGCTCACGTTGACTGTCGTCGGCCCGCAGGCCTTGGGATTCCTCACTGCGTGGCCTGCAGATCAAGGACGGCCGCTCGTTTCGAACGTGAACTTCGACGCTGACCAGATTCGGGCGAATGGCTCGATCACCCGGGTCGATTCGTCTGGCGCATTCAGGGTGTTCACATCGGTCCCGACCCAGGTCGTGGTCGATGTCGTCGGCGCCTTCGTTCCCGCCACAACGGCCGCTGCCGGCAGGTTCGTGCCCCGCACGTCCACCCGATTGTTCGACTCGCGCTCGGGGCCCGATCTAGCGCCGGGCAGCACGGTGAGGGTGCCACTGCCTGCTGGTGTGCCGGGCGACGCAGTTGCCCTTGCGCTCAACATCACCGTCACCGAATCAGGCGGACCTGGCTATGTCACGGCGTTCCCCGCTGGGCGGCAGATGCCGGTCTCGTCGATTCTCAATCTCGATCAGGCAAATCAGACTCGCGCTGCTGCGGGAATCTTTCCGGTGTCGGCGGCCGGCCTGGCCTTGTACCTGTCCGGTGGCGGGCACATCGTGGTCGATCTGTTCGGATACTTCACTGGTCCGTCAGCGGGTTCGGGGACCGATGGCCTGTTCACGGCCTATGACCCGACCCGGCTGCTCGACACCCGCGGTGTGAGCCCGCTCGGCAATGGTGTACCCCTCTACCCGGGTGGCGGCTTGGAGCTTCCCGCGTCACAGGGTGGGTCGATCGCGTACAACCTCACGTCTGTCAATGGGAGCCCCGGTTACGTCACGGCGTTCCCAGCGGGGACCAGCCGACCGCCGACGTCGACCGTCAACTCGGTCGGCGCCGGTGACGTCGTAGCAAACTTTGCGATCACCCAGGTGTCGAACCGTGGCCTCGGTTTCTACGGCCAGCCGCAAACCGACCTCGTCGCCGATCTGCAGGGGTGGTTCTCCGGTTCGTCGGCCACTGCGTCGCAACCGCCGCCCGCCAACACCCCGCCCCCGCCCGCTCAGGTCAGCTACTCGCAGTGCACGACGGATGGACTGTCGTCGCTGAACGCGACGCGTGCCGCCAGCGGCCTGGCTGGGCTCGCATCCCATGCCGCCGCCCAGGCTTTTGCCTGTTCGTGGGCACTGCAATTGGCGATGGAGCACGGCACCATCGCTCATTCGAACACCGCTGCTCGCGACGCAGCGGTTGGTTGTCCCACCGGCGAGAACATCGCCTCCGCGACGGGAACGTCGTCGTCGAGCCTGATCTCGATGTGGTATGCCTCGCCAGCGCACCTGGCCAACATCAAGAACACGATCTACCGCAGCGCAGGCCTTGGATTCGTCATCCGCACCGACGCTGCGGGTGGCCAGACCATCTATGGCTCCACCGTCTTTGCCATCTGCTGAGGGGCAGTAGTCTCGGCGTGATGCAGGCTGCTGCCGTCGGCAGGTGGCTGCCGGGTGTCGAGGTCTTACGCCGGTACGAGCGGGCGTGGCTGCGCGACGATGTGATTGCGGGCGCAGTGCTGACCGCGCTGTTGATTCCCGCCGGCATCGGCTACGCACAGGTCGCCGGTCTGCCTCCGCAGGCTGGCCTCTACGCCACGATCGTACCGCTGGTCGTGTATGCGATCGTGGGGCCTTCCCGCATCCTGGTGCTCGGCCCCGATTCCTCCCTCGCGCCGATCATTGCGGCGTCGGTACTGCCGCTGGCGGCGGGCAGCCCGGAGCGGACGGTCGCGCTGGCCGGATTGCTGGCGTTGCTGATGGGCGCCATCCTGGTGCTCGGCGGACTGCTGCGATTCGGCTTCGTGACCGACCTGCTCTCCAAGCCGATCCGGATCGGGTACCTCAACGGCATCGCACTGCTTGTGATAGCGGGGCAGTTGCCCAAACTGCTCGGCTTCTCGGTCGATTCCAGGTCGTTGTTCGGCAACCTGCGGGTGATCGTCGATGGGATCGCTGACGGAGCAGTCGATGCAACAGCGGTCGCCGTCGGCCTTGGTTCGATCGTCGTGATCGTGGCGACGCGACGGAGCAAGGTGCCGGGAGTCGCACTGGCCGTTCTGGCTTCGGTGCTGCTGACGGTGGTGTTCGGTTGGCGGGACCATCTGCCGGTCGTCGGCGCCCTGCCCGCGGGGCTGCCTCGACCGACGCTGCAGGGACTTCGGTGGGATGATGTTGTCTCGCTGATAGGTCCGGCGTTCGGCATCGCTCTCATTGCGTTCGCCGACACCGGGGTGCTGTCGCGCACCTTCGCGGCCCGGCACGGTGCGACTGTGGACGGGAGCCAGGAGATGACTGCGATCGGAGCAGCAAACATCGCCGGCGGGTTCCTCGGCGGGTTTTCTGTGTCGGCGTCGTCGTCGCGCACGCCGGTCGCCGAGCAGGCGGGGGCGCATACACAACTCGCCGGGGTGGTCGGGGCCGTGCTGATCGTCGGATTCGTCGTGCTTGCCCCTGGACTGACCGGCTACCTGCCATCGTCCGCTCTCGCCGCTGTCGTGATCGTCGCCGCCGTCTCGCTGGTGGACCTACGAGGCTTCAGGTGGCTGATTCGAACGAACCGGATCGAGGCAGCGCTGTCAGCATCGGCGTTGGTCGGCGTCACGCTCGCCGGGGTGCTGCAGGGGATCGCCATCGCGATCGGTCTGTCGGTGGTTGCGTTCGTGAACCAGGCGTGGCGGCCGTACCGCGCGGAACTGGGGCGCATCGCAGGTGTGCGGGGGTATCACGATCTTTCGCGTAACCCTGCGGCAGCGCGGCTCCCCGGCATCGTGATCGTGCGCTTCGACGCGCCATTGTTCTTCGCCAACGGCGGCATCTTCGACGACTTCGTGCGCTCGATTGTCGACGGAGTCGAGAACGTGCACACGGTGATCCTGGCGGCAGCGCCCATCACCGACATCGATTCGACTGCCGTCGACGAGTTGGTGGAGCTCGACGACTTCCTGCGATCGCGGGACATCACGCTCGTGATCGCCGAGATGAAGGATCCGGTGAAGGATCGGATCCGGCGCTATCACCTCGCCGAACGATTTGGGCCGGAGCGGTTCATGCCGACCGTCGGCGCGGCCGTCGACGCGATCACAGGCGAGTTCCGTGGCGACATCGAGTCGCGGCCTTGACTACTC
>JANOJI010000232.1:0-4586 GCA_031408175.1 Ilumatobacteraceae bacterium | reverse complement strand
ACGCACGACCGGTCCTCCACCGGGACTCGTGTACGTGGTTGCCACCAACACATCCGATGTGCCCGTCAGCATCACGTCACATTTTCACTTCTTCGAGGTCAACGCACGGCTGTCGTTCGACCGTGCAGCGGCGTACGGCATGCATCTGGCGATCCCGGCCGGTTCCGCGCTTCGCTTCGAGCCCGACGTTGCGACGGACGTGCCACTGGTACCGATCGCCGGGGCCAGGGTGGCGATCGGTTTCGCCGGTCTGGTCGACGGTCCTCTCGACGCGCCGGGCGCCAAGCAGGCTGCACTGGCTCGCGCCGCCGAGCAGGGCTACCTCGGAGCTCACCCATGACCGACCATTCACATTCGATCCGGCATTCGCACGGCGAGTTCGAACACAGCCACGGCGACGGTGGAGTGCCGCACGACCACGTGCTTCCCGACGAGATCCTTCCCGACGACTATGCAGCCATTCATGGACCCACGGTGGGCGATCGTGTTCGCCTTGGTGACACCGGGCTGGTCATCGAGATCGAATACGACTCACAGCAACGAGGCAACGAGTTCCTTGCCGGGTTCGGCAAGACCGCCCGCGATGGACTGCTGTTGAAGGCTGCGGCTGTGAGGGAAACCTGCGATGTGGTGATCTCCAACGTCGTCGTCATCGATGCCACTCGGCGCATCGGCAAGGTGTCGATCGGAATTCGCGACGGACGGATCAGCGCGGTGGGCCGGGCGGGCAACCCCGACATGATCGACGACGTCGATGTGGTGGTCGGTACGGGCACGACGATCATCTCCGGCGAGGGCATGATCGCTACCGCGGGCGCGATCGACACGCACGTTCACCTGCTGTCGCCGCGCATCATGGAGGCGTCACTTGCGTCAGGCGTGACCACGATCATCGGTCAGGAGTTCGGCCCGGTATGGGGTGTCGGTGTCAACTCGCCGTGGGCGCTGCGGCACGCGTTCAACAGCTTCGATCAATGGCCGGTCAACATCGGATTCCTCGGGCGTGGTTCGTCGTCGCACGAGGCGCCGCTGGTCGAGGCGTTGGTGGAGGGAGGCGCGTGCGGGTTCAAGGTGCATGAAGACATGGGCGCGCATACACGGGCACTCGACACAGCGCTCACGGTGGCGGAGCAGTACGACGTGCAAGTTGCGCTGCACACCGATGGCCTCAACGAGTGCTTGTCGGTCGAGGACACCTTGCGCGTGCTGCAGGGCCGCACGATTCACGCCTTCCACATCGAGGGCTGCGGCGGCGGCCATGTGCCTAACGTGTTGAAGCTTGCAGGAGTGCCCAATGTGATCGGGTCGAGCACCAATCCGACGCTGCCGTTCGGGCGCGACGCGCTCGACGAGCACTACGAGATGATCTTCGCCGCGCATGGCCTGAACCACCACTCACACAGCGACCACCAGCTGGTTGCCGATCGCATCCGCGGTGGCACGATGGGTGCCGAGGGCGTGCTGCACGACATGGGCGTCATCGGAATCACGTCGAGCGATGCGCAAGGCATGGGCCGGGCCGGCGAGACCGTGCGCCGCACGTTCCAGCTCGCGGCTCACATGAAGCGTGAACAGATCAAGAGCGGCCGCGGCCACGGACCTACCAGCCACGACAACGACCGCGTTCGCCAGTACGTGGCCAAGCTCACCATCAATCCGGCGATTGCCCATGGTCTGAGCCACGAGATCGGTTCGCTCGATGTGGGCAAGTTGGCTGACATCGTGCTGTGGCGTCCAGACCATTTCGGGGCCAAGCCGCAGCTGGTATTGAAGAGTGGATTCCCCGCCTATGGGATCACTGGCGATCCCAACGCTGCAACCGACTCGAGCGAGCCCTTGGTGCTCGGCCCACAGTTCGGCTCGTTCGGCGCAACTGCTGCCGATCTTTCTGTTGCCTTCGTCAGCCAGGTGGCAATCGACGCGGGTGACGACCACATGACCACTCGACGGCGACGTGTTGCAGTCACCGGCACTCGCAACATCGGCCCTGCCGACCTGGTGCACAACAACCGCCTCGGGCATGTCGACGTCGACGTGAAGACCGGCATGGTGTCACTGGATGGCAACACCGTGTACAGCGAGCCGGCCGAGTCGGTGTCGCTGAGCCGGCTGTACTTCCTGTGAGCGTGGGCATCCTGTGATGGTTACGGTATGACGATGGGCGCACCCACGGGATTCTCCATGCCACCGGAGTGGGCGCGTCACACGCGCACGTGGATGGAGTTTCCGCGCGACTGCACGACGTTCGGCGACGACCCCGACGGCGAACTCGGCTACTACCGCGGCGTGTGGACCGCGGTCACCAACGCGATCGCTCGGTTCGAGCCGGTGTCGCTGATCTGCAACGTCGGCGACGGCGCATCGGCACGGGGTTTGGTCGACCCGACCGTCACCATTCACGAAGCACCGATCGACGAGTCGTGGTTCCGGGACAGCGGACCCACATTCGTCACGCATCCTGACGGTCGCCTCGGCGCGATCTGTTGGCGGTTCAACGGTTGGGGCCAACAGGGGTTCACGGTGTGGCAGAAGGAGCAGCATGTCGCTGCATTCGCTGCGGGCCTCAGCGGTGCATCGCTGTTCAAGTCCACGATGGTCAACGAGGGCGGTGGCATCCACGTCGACGGCGAGGGAACGGTGATGATCACGCGCACGGTGCAACTCGACCCGTACCGCAATCCGGACTGGGATGCCGAACAGGTCCAAGACGAGTTCAAAGCCTTGCTCGGTGTCGAGAAGGTTCTGTGGCTGGAGCGCGGCCTGACCAAGGACTACAAGCGGTACGGAACCCGCGGGCATGTCGACATCGTCGCCGCGTGGGTGCGACCAGGGCTTGTCGTGGCCCACTCGCAGCCAGACTCGGACCATCCCGACTACGAGGTGTGCAAGGAAAACCTGGGCATCCTGCGGTCGAGCACCGATGCCCGCGGCCGATCATTGGAGGTCGTCGAGATCCAGGCGCCGACCGTGACACACGCTGACGGAGACATCGTCGACTGGTCCTACATCAACCACTACGTGTGCAACGGCGCGGTGATTCTGTGTTCATTCGACGACGCGCGCGACGAAGATGCTGCCGCCACACTCAGCAAGCTGTACACAGGACGCGAGGTGGTCTTGGTCGAGGCTCGACCGATCTTCGCGTGCGGCGGCGGCATCCACTGCATCACCCAACAACAGCCCGCTGTCTGACCTCAGACCACGATGACAGGCACGACGCCAGCGGCGGCGCGAGCGAGGCGCAGGTCGGTGGTCACCAGTGGGGCACCGAGTTCTTCGGCGACAGCATGCCGAGTCAGGTTCTCAGTGAGTGTGGACGATCAGCACGTTGCACGGAGCACGCTTGGCGACATCGCCGGCGATGGAACCCAGCACCCTGGCGGCGCCCTGCACACGTTTGTTGCCGACCACGATGGCTGTCGCATCGAGGCGTGTTGCTTCCTCGCACAATGCCATGGCGGGGTCGTTCAACACGACCGCATGGGAGACGGGCGTCGTCGCCTTCAGTTCGCCAGCGAGTGACTTCAGAAGATCCTCGGCGACCCCGATCGAGTCGACGTGCCATCTCTCCGAGCCGCCGCCCTGTACTTGCTGGCTGGTGTTGCGCGTCATCGACATCACGAGGTGGAGTGGCAGGTTGTACTTGTTGGCCATCTCAGCTGCCGCAACCGCCGCCATCCGTGCTGTTTCGCTGCCATCTACTCCGACGATGATCTCGTTCACATTGCCCCCAATCGCTCCGTCACGATAACAGAGCGTCCGTGGGGGTCAGTCGGCAGCGCCCGACAGTCGCATGCGGCCCATGCGCCAGTTGGCAACGACCAGCGCCACGACCGTCACGATCAGCAGCCGCACCACAGCGGCGCCGCCCTGCGGGATGCCCTCACGTATGAGTCGCCTAGGTGCATCGTCGAGATATCCGACGAAGATCGCTCGCGACTCCCAGGTCGGTGACAGCTGAGCGATCCCGGTCAGTGCTGCACCCAGCAGCCGCTCGATCAGGAACACGACAGCCAGCGACCACACCGCGGTCCGCCGGGTGATGCAACCGATCGCGATGAACATTGCAACGTACGACACGCTGCCGACAGCGGCGGCGAGGTACGCCGCAGCGGCAATGTCCGGCACACCGGCCACAACCGCGGCGAGTGCGCTGGCAGGGGCGATCGTGACCAGGGCGACCATCGATCCACCCAGCCAGCGACCGAGCACGATCTGCCAGATCGGCGTGGGCGAGAGCCACGTGAAGTGGAAGGTACCGGCGCGCACTTCCGCGCCGAGCACGGAGTCACCGATCACGAGCGCGGCGATCGGCATGACGAGCGCGAAGATCCCCTCGGCTGCGACATTTGCGAACGCACGCTGAGGGCTCGCGTCGACGGCACGGGCGAGCAAGCCGAACAGCAGTGCGCCTGCGCAGGGCAACAACACTGCGGCCCAACGCTTCGGAGGGACGCACGACTGCAGGGTGTAGATGAGGATGGCCGCGAAACGCGACCGTGGGCGCCGACCGGCGACCTGCACCGACTCTGTCATCGGACGAGCTCCCGGAAGAGGCTCTCGAGGGAGTCGTCGAGGGCGCGGAC
>JANOJI010000229.1:0-4195 GCA_031408175.1 Ilumatobacteraceae bacterium | reverse complement strand
AGCGCACGGGCGGCACTGTCGGCAGCCGCGAGGGTGTTCCGTACGTGTGGATCGAAGGCGCCGCTGGCTTCCCCTACATGTTCTGGGTGTTCCACCACGTGCCCGAACCGAAGACCGTGAAGAACCGCGTGCATTGGGACGTGCGACTGATCGACACCACCATCGACGGCCTCGTCGCCGCGGGCGCAACCCTGCTGCGACCGAAGGACGACGAGATCCGCTGGTGGGTCATGGCCGACCCCGAAGGCAACGAGTTCTGCGCGTTCGAATGAGGGATGGGCGTCAGCGAATGGCGATCAACGGATCGTCGGCAATTCGACTCTCCACGCCTGTGGGGCCGACGGGTAGGGCGCCGCGGATCGTCACGCGGCGCACTCGTCGCTCGGTCGTGCCGTAGTCGTCTACGGCGTAGTGCATGGTTGCCCGGTTGTCCCAGATCACCACATCGCCGTCTCGCCACCGATGACGCAGCACGAACTCGGGCTGGGTCATGTGCTCGTACAGCATGGCGAGCAGGCCATCGCTCTCGATGCGCGACCAGCCGACGATGTGCGTCGTGAAGCCAGGGTTGATGAACAGGTTCGGGCGGCCGGTGGTCGGGTGAACCCGCACGACGGGATGGATGACGGGCGGCACCTTCGCTGAATCGTCGAGTAGTTGTTGGGCGTCGGCACGATTCAGCGCAGTGTCGAACGGCTCACCCCAATACGCGAGGGGTGAGATGCGATGCACTGCTTCGAGCTCGTCGACCATCTTGCGCAGCGGCGCTGCCAACCGCTCGTACGCGGTACGCGTGTCCGCGAACATCGTGTCGCCGCCGGATACAGGCGTCGAGTCGCCGACCAGAACCGATGCCGCCGGCGGCGCTGGCACGAACGTGACGTCGGTGTGCCAGCGGGCGTTGCGGCCACCCTTCGCACCATCCTGTTCGAGGATCTCGGGGAAGTCGGGATGGCCCGGTATCACGGGGTGCGCGAGAGTTGGCTCGCCAAGCGCGCGGGCCAGCGAGACCTGTTCGGCATGGCTGAGGTGCTGGTCGCGCAGCACCAGCAGTCGATGATCCTCCAGCATCGACGAGAGCCACCCCGGATCGACACCGTCTCGAACTCGGGCTCCGGTGAGCTCAGCGCCGAACACGCCGGTGATGGGCGTCATGGACCAGTTGTCGATCGTCTCCGTCACTCGGCCAGCATGCCACCTCCGACCACGGCGACATGGCTCGCGACGTGATAGCAGTGGTGGATGCCGACCATCACGCCGCGGACGATGCGGGCCATTCTGCTGAACGGGCACGGAGGCTTCGACCGGCTCGAGCTGCGCGACGACGTCGCGGTTCCCCAACCGGCAGCGGGGCAGGTGCTCGTGAAGGTCGCCGCGGCTGCGGTGAACAACACCGACATCAATACGCGCATCGGGTGGTACTCGCCTGACCTTGTTTCCGACGTGCCCGACGGCGCCGAGCCGTCGCTTCCGAGTCGGCGTGCCGACATCAGCTGGAGCGGCGACGTTCCCACCTTCCCACGGATCCAAGGCGCCGACGCGTGCGGTCGTATCGTGTCGGTCGGTTCCGGTGTCGACGGTGGACGAATTGGTGAGCGGATCATCGTCGAGCCGGTGTTCCGCGACCCGGACGATCTGCGGGCTCACCCTGTGTATTTCGGATCTGAGGTGGACGGCGCGTTCGCCGAATACACCGTCGTGCCATCACGACACGCACTGCGAGTCGACTGCTCGTGGACCGACGCGGAGTTGGCGTCAATTCCGTGCTCGTACTCGGCTGCGGAGAACATGCTGTCGCGGGCTGGGGTCGTGGCAGGGGAAACGGTGGTGGTCACAGGGGCATCGGGCGGAGTGGGTTCGGCCGCCGTGCAACTTGCGAAGCGGCGCGGTGCTCGCGTGATCGCCCTCGCCGCTTCGGCCAAGCACGACGAGGTGAAAGAACTCGGCGCTGACATCGTGCTGCCACGCGACAGCGACCTGGCGACAGCGCTCGGCTGCAAGTCGGTAGACGTCGTGATCGACGTGGTCGGCGGACCGGCGTGGTCGCAACTGCTTGCCGTGCTTCGGCCCGGTGGGCGCTACGCGACGAGCGGCGCCATCGGCGGTCCGTGGGTCGAGCTCGATCTGCGAGTGCTCTACCTGAACGATCTGACGCTGTTCGGGTGCACCGTCCTGGACACCCACGTCTTCACCGATCTCGTCGGCCACATCGAGCGGGGCGAGATTCGTCCGATCGTCGCCGCAACATTTCTTTTGGAAGACATCGTGCCTGCTCAACGGCTATTTCTGACCAAACAACATGTCGGCAAGATCGTTCTGACGGTTGCAGCCGGCTAACCCTGTAACACCCCCGGCAAAACTGAGGCGATGAAGTTGGACGAGGTGCAGTGCCTGGTGGGGCGGGTGGCGGCGGTCGATGTCGACTGTGCTGATTGGGGTGTGTTGAGGGCGGCTGTGGACGATGTGCGACGGTTGAAATCGTGGGTCGAGGGTCGCGAGGTCGCGTTGGCTCGTTCGGTGGCGGCGGTGTCGTCGTTCCCGGAGAAATCGTTGGCCGAAGCCGGACGAACGTCGCTACGTGACAGCGAACGGATGTTGGATCGGGTCACCACCGCTGATCAGATCCCGGCGCTCGGTACGTCGTTGGATGCCGGGCGGGTATCGGGCGCACATGTCGATGTGTTGACGCGTGCCTTGCGACAGTTGGAACCCGTAGTGCGTGACCGGCTGATCGACACTGCCGAGAGCCTGGTGGCCATCGCCGAACACGTCGACGTCGACGAGTTCGCCCGTGCCGTGCGTGTCGAGGCGCGCCGGTTGGAACGCGACAACGACGGGCTGCAACGGTTGGAACGACAACGTCGCGCTGTGCGCTTGAACACCTGGATCGACAAAACGACCGGGATGGGACGCTGGTCAGCAACCTGGGACCCCGAGACCATGCTGCGCTTACAGAACCGCCTCGACGCTCACGTCGAAGCACTGTTCCATGACACCCCACCCGACGGCTGCCCAACCGACCCGATCGAGAAACAGTCCTACCTACAAGCCCATGCCCTGCTGGGGTTGCTCGACGGTGACGGGGCACGGTTGGGTCGCCCAGAGATCATCGTCGTCGAAGACCACACCAACCCCCAACCCGACGGGCGACCGACAATGGATTGGGGACTCGACATCGATCTGCCACACGAGTTCCTGGACACGCTACGACCGACCGCCAGCGTGTATTCGATCACAGTCCGCAACGGGGTCGTCATCGACGCCCCGGGCGAGTTGAACCTCGGTCGCACCACACGGTTAGCGAACCGGGCCCAACGACGAGCATTACGTGGCCTGTATGCGACATGCGCGATCCCCGGCTGCCGTGTCCGCTACAGCCGCACCAAACTGCACCACGTCATCTGGTGGCGCCACGGCGGCCGCACCGACTTGGGAAACCTCATCACCTCTCAATACACCCTCTACCGATTCATGGAATCGCCGGGATGTTCTCGGATGGTCTGGCAGAGGACGGGTGCGTCAAATCGGGGTCGCTGTCTTCGAGGGTGCTTCACGACTCTTCACAGACCTGCGAAGCTGAACAGCGTGTCGATTGAGAACGTGTCGCAAGCGGCAACTGTGTTCAGCGCCCTGGATAGTGGGGTGCGCAACGGGAGCTTGATAACCCGCGCAGGCGCACGAGACAAAGAGTTCCACTTCCAGGACTGGGTAAGCCGTCAGCTCGATACCGTAGGGCTCCACCACGATGGACTGGGTCGAAACTCCTATCCGGACTTCGTGCTCGTGCACTCAGCCGACGGCTTCGAGGTGAAGGGCCTGGCTTACCCTGGCCGCGAGGCCGACTATGACTGCAACAGCCAGGTGCCGGTCGGCAGGCACAACGGACGAGACATATTTTACGTCTTTGGTCGCTACCCGGCCAACGCAACCGAAGACGAGTACCCGGTGATCGATCTGGTCGTCTGTCACGGCACGCTGTTGAACGCAACTGATGACTACGTGCACGTCAACAAGAGCGTCCGGGCCTTCGGCAGCTACGGTGACATTCTGCTGCGCGATCGCAAGATGTACGTCGCACCAACGCCATTCGCCCTATTGGAGGGCACCGCAGGCCAACGTACGTTCATTGTGCCGGCCGACTGGTTGGTAACCGGCCTTGTCAGCGTAGGCGAGTTCTGCCGCGTTGAGGTACGTC
>JANOJI010000228.1:0-5714 GCA_031408175.1 Ilumatobacteraceae bacterium | reverse complement strand
GGACATGCGCCACATCGACGCCGTCGGGCTCCAGAAGATGTTCGACGACGCCCACGGTGCAGCCGAGCGCGCCGCAGCGGCGGAAGGTTGCACCGTCGAGTGGGAGCACATCTTCCGGATCCCACCCATGCCGTTCCACCCTGCGCTTCTCGATGCCGCCCGACAGAGCGTGCAAGAAGTGGAGGGCCACGATGTCGAACTGCCGAGCGGCGCGCTGCACGACGCCAGCGAGATGGCACGCGAGGTTCCGACGGTGATGATCTTCTCGTCGTCGACCAACGGTCTCAGCCACACCAAGGAAGAAGACACGCCCGTCGATCACCTGCATATGGCGGCCGACGCCTTCCATCGAACCTGCCGCCGGGCAATCGACCTGATCGTGGCGGGCGAGTTCTAACTCTTCTTCTGGTTGAGCAGTGCGGTGACGGCCTTGCCGTCGGCCTTGCCCTGACTAAGCTTCATGACCGCGCCGACGAGCGCGCCCATCGCCCTGCCTTCACCAGCGCAGAACTTCGACCATGCCTCGGCGTTTTCGGCGATGGCCTGATCGACCAGCGGGCCCAATGCGCCTGCGCCCATTGCCTCGAAGCCCTTCGCCGCAGCAATTGCTTCTGCATCTCCGCCACCGTTGGCGATCAACTCGGCAACGACGGCTTTGGCCTGCGTTGCCGTCAACGCGCCTCCGACCTCCATCGTCGTCAGCTTGGCAAGGTCGGCGGCCGGCACCGATGGCGAGTCGGCCCACGCCTCCTTCACGTGCACCAGGGCGCGAGCGACGTCGCCGCCGGCGGCGCCGACTGCGAGCACGAAGTCGTCCTGACCACGCTCGACCACCACCATTGCCACCTCGCTGTCGGGTGCCACACCTGTTGCCTCGGCCAGCCGGGCGCGCCGCGCCGCCGGCAACATCGGTAGCGCCCCACGAACAGCCGCGATCCATTGCTGAGACGGAGCCAGCGGCACGAGGTCAGGTTCGAGGAAGTAGCGGTAGTCGTCGGCGTCCTCCTTGCTGCGCAAGGTGTGGGTGCGACCATCGCCTTCGTCCCAGTGGCGGGTTTCTTGGCGAACCTGATCGCCGCTCTCGAGCAGATCGATCTGCCGACGAGCCTCGTACTCGATCGCCCGACCGATCGAACGCACACTGTTGACGTTCTTGATCTCGCAGCGTGTGCCGAATGTGGTGCCAGGTTTGTGCACACTGACGTTGGCGTCGACACGCATGCTGCCTTCCTCCATCTTGGCGTCGGACGCCTCGACTGCCAGCAGAATGCCGCGTAGTTCGGTGACGTATTGGCGGGCTTGCTCGGCCGTGCGGATGTCGGGGCGGCTGACGATCTCGACCAGCGGCACGCCGGCCCGATTGAAGTCGATCAACGAAAAGTCGCTGCCGTGAATTCGGCCGCCCGCTCCACCAAAGTGCGTGCTCTTCCCGGTGTCCTCTTCGAGGTGGGCGCGCTCGATGCCGATGCGGGTGCCATCGGGCAGAGCGAGGAATCCATCGACATTCAGCGGCTGGTCGTACTGACTGATCTGGTACGCCTTCGGCATGTCGGGGTAGAAGTAGTTCTTGCGGTGGAACGTGCAGGGTCGAATGGTGCAGTTCAGCGCCAGACCGATGCGCATCGCCAGTTCGACCGCCTGACGGTTGAGTACCGGCAGCGCCCCGGGAAGGCCGAGCGTGACCGGGTCGATGTTGGTGTTCGGCTCGTCGCCGAAGCGGTTCGGACTGGCGGAGAACAGCTTCGTCACCGTGGCCAGTTCGACGTGTACCTCCAGGCCGACGACGAGTTGCCAATCACCGGGAAGACCGTCGCGTGCGCTCATGAGCCTGACCTCACGACACGGCCCTTTCCAGAGCGGCGGCCGCACGGAACATCTGCGGCTCGCACAACGTGCCTGCCAAGACCTGCACACCGACGGGTAGATCGTCGGCGCCGGTGCCGAACGGAACGCTCATCCCCGGATGGCCGGTGAGGTTGGCAGGGATCGTGTACACGTCGCACAGGTACATCGCCAGTGGATTGTCGCCCTTTGCGCCGAACGGAAACGCGACGCTGGGCGACGCCGGAGTCAGGAGGACATCGGCCTTTTGATAGGCGCGCTCGAATTCGTCGTGAATCAGTCGACGGACCTTCAACGCCTTGCCGTAGTAGGCGTCGTAGTAGCCGGCACTCAGCGCGTAGGTGCCCAGCATGATGCGCCGCTTGACCTCGTCGCCAAAGCCGGCAGCACGCGTGACGCCATACATCGCATTGGTATCGGGGGCCTCGATTCGCAAGCCGTAGCGCACGCCGTCGTAGCGAGCCAAGTTGCTGCTGGCCTCTGCCGGAGCGTTGAGGTAGTACGCGGTGAGCCCGAACGTGAACGCTGGCACTTGCACGTCCACGATCGTCGCGCCCGCAGCGCGGAGTACGTCGAAAGCGACCTCGACTCGTTCGAGCACATCGGGATCCGCGCCCTCGGGTAGATCAGTGATTCGCCCGACACGCATGCCTTCGACATCGTGGTCGATGACGTCGACGAGCGATGGATGAGCGAGCGGGATCGACGTCGAGTCCATTGCATCATGACCACCGATCACGTCGAGCAACAGCGCTGCATCGGCGACACTGTTGGCGAACGGACCGATCTGGTCGAGGCTGCTGGCGAAGGCAATCAGGCCGTAGCGACTGACATAGCCGTAGGTCGGCTTGACGCCGACGACGCCACACAGCGCTGCCGGCTGACGAATGGAACCACCGGTGTCGCTGCCGAGACCGACGGAAGCGAAACCCGCGGCGACGGCGGCCGCACTGCCGCCACTACTCCCCCCGGGCACTCGCGATGTGTCGTGGGGGTTGCGGGTCGGCCCGAACGCCGAGTTCTCCGTACTGGACCCCATGGCGAACTCGTCGAGGTTGGTCTTGCCGATGACGACGGCACCTGCTGCCGCCAGTTTCGTCACGATGGTGGCGTCGTACGGTGGCTTCCACCCGGCGAGGATCTTCGACGAGCACGTGGTCGGCACACCGCGGGTGCACATGTTGTCCTTCAACGCGATCGGCACACCGGCCAGCGGGCCGGGGTCGCCGCCTGCGGAGACGACCGCATCGACCGCTTCCGCCTTGGCACGTGCCTGATCGACCATCACCAGGTTGAACGCGTGGATCTCGGGCTCGCGAGCCAAGATCGCAGCGAGATGCTGCTCGACCACGTCGACCGCCTTCAGCGCCCCGCTGCGCACCCCCGCGGCAATCTCGATCGCACTGGCCATCAGAGGTCCAGGCCGATGATCGGCGGCACCCGAAACCGTCCGTGCTCGGCCGCCGGCGCTGCAGCGAGTACCTCGTCGCGATCGAGGCCCGGAGCGACGACATCCTCGCGGAACACATTGTCGAGCGGATAGGGCTGGGTCATCGGGGCAACGTCATCGAGCTGCAGCGCGTCGATATCCGCAAAGTGCTCGAGCATGCCGGCCAGCTGAGCGGTTGTTCGCTCGATCTCCTCGGACGTGAGGTCGAGTCGCGCCAACCTCGCCACCTTGGCGACCACCTCTGCTGTAATGCGCTCCGACACAGGCTTCGATGCTAGAGGTCATCCTCGGCGAACGCCCCGCCCAATTGGCGGACACACCTTCAGCGTCAGCTCCCTGAACGACAGTCGTTGTGTTTGCTGACGCGGACGGATCGTCGGCGAGCGGTCAGCTGGCGGGGACGAAGGTGAGACGGTAGGAGAAGGCGTAGTCACCGGCCGCCAATCGGTACTGGGGAAGCACGTCGGGACCGCAGCTGGCGGTGCCGAGGCCGCGGTGGGCGACATCGAGATGCACGACGAGTTCGTCGCGCGGCCACAGGTCTGCCTCGTTGGGGGCAACGAACAGGTCCTCGGCCCGGTAGTTGGTGGCTGAGATGTGCAGCGCGTGTGGCTGCACCACGTCGATCCGCACCGTTTCACCGGTGAGGGGGTCGGTGCATTCCAACCACCTCGTGTCGGTGCGCAGACCGAACTCTTGCGGCACCAGATACGGAGGGACATCGGGCGTGCCGGTCCATTCGCCCAGCATCGCCGCGGCGTTGCGATCGGGGTAGTTCTCGTGCGGGCCACGCCCGAACCATCGCAGATCGCGGAACCGGCCCGGCAAGGAGAACCGAACGCCAACGCGGGGCAGATCGACGAGTGCCTCGGGAACTCGAACGCGATGTCGATAGGTCACGGCGCGCCCGTCGTCCGACACACTGCGCTGGCATCGGTGATCGACCAGTTGGTCAGCCGGTGTATCCGGCAAACCGGCTTGCTTCCACAGTCGAAGCGCCTGCCCGCCGACACCCAACCGTTCGGACAGCGCCGGCATCAGCTTGAACCCATCGTTGTCGGTCGGCGCTCGCCACAATGCCAGTTCGACCGGCAGCACCAGCAGATCGTCGATTGCCGCAGCCGACTCGGTGGATCGGCTCGCCCCAGAACGGCTGGTGCGTGCGGCTCGCAGCTCGACCTGATCCCACGCCACGAGGTGCCCGCTGCCCGCATACCAACTGTCGTGTCGCGTATGCCACCGCACGGTGAGGTGCGTCTCGTCAGTACCGGGCAGCAACTTGCAGGGCAGCGGCACGATGACTGCAGCGTGTGGGCCCACCTTCGGGATCCGCAGTCGGCCGGTCTTCACGACGCTGCCGGCGACCAACAACTCCCACGTTGCGACAAGATCGTCGAGGCCGACGAAGGACCGGCGATTGCTGATTCGCAGCGAGCGGGCCCGTGCTCCGCCTGCCAACGACACGGTGACCGGGCGATAGACCCACGCCACCTCGCGCATCGCCGGATGCGGCTCGAGATCCGAGGACATCAGCCCGTCGGCGACGAAGTTGCCATCGTTGGGTTCATCGCCGAAGTCACCGCCGTGGGCCAAACGCACGCTGCCGTCGGCCAGCAGGCGGCGCAGCCCGTGGTCTTTCCATTCCCAGATGAACCCACCCTGCAGACCGGAGGTGCCGGTGATGACGTCCCAGTAGTCGGCGAGCGAGCCGTTGGAGTTGCCCATGGCGTGGCTGTACTCGCACAGGATCATCGGTCGCTGCCCGATGCCATCTGCGCCGTATTGACAGATCGCCTCGATCTGCGGATACATCGGGCACACGATGTCGCTGGCGGCCAGCCCGCCATCGACCCAGTTCTGCATGCCGCGCATGGGATGCGTCCCGTCGCCGTGCATGATCGCACCCTCGTAGTGCAGCGGCCGGCTGGGGTCGACGCGACGGATCCATCCGGCGATCGCGTCGTGGTTGGATCCGTAGCCACTCTCGTTGCCGAGGCTCCACAGGATGATCGATGGGTGGTTGCGATCGCGCTGCACCATGCGAGCGCCGCGTTCGAGGAATGCAGGCCGGTATCGGGCGTCGTGGCAGATGGTGGTGTTGTAGGCGTGACTCTCGATGTTGGCTTCGTCGATGACGTACATGCCCAGCTCATCGCACAGGTCGTAGAACACGCTGTCGTTCGGATAGTGGCAGGTGCGCACGGCCGTGATGTTGTGGACGCGCATCGCCTGCAGGTCCCGTCGCATGTCGTCGGCGTTCACGGCCTTGCCGCGATCGGGATGGTGATCGTGGCGGTTCACGCCGAAGATCCAGATCGGCTGGCCGTTGACGAGTAGCTGGCGGCCGTCGACTTCGATCCGGCGCAGGCCGATGCGATGCGTCGTCGTCTCGACCGACTCGCCCCCAGGGCTCGTGAGCTCG
>JANOJI010000602.1:0-4704 GCA_031408175.1 Ilumatobacteraceae bacterium | reverse complement strand
CTCGTTGTTGCTGGTCAACACCGGCGATGGCAAGGGGGAAGAGCAGCGCCGCATTTGGGGTGATGCTGCGTTCGGTGGCCATGGGTTGGCCCGTGGCCGTGTTGCAGTTCGTCAAGAGCGGCGAGTGGAAGGTCGGCGAGGAGAAGGTCGGGCGCCAACTCGGGGTCGAATGGCACTCGCTCGGCGAGGGTTTCACGTGGGATTCAACCGACCTCGAGCACGACAAGGAAGTCGCCCAGAAGGCGTGGAAAGTGGCCGCCGACGCGATCGCCAACGGGAAGTTCCGACTCGTCATCCTCGACGAACTCACGTACCTGTGCACTTGGGGATGGATCGACACCGGCGACGTCGTCGACGCCTTGCGTGACCGCCCCGAGAACGTCAACGTCATCGTGACCGGACGCGATTGCCCCGCCGAGATCGTCGAGATCGCCGACACCGTCACCGAGATGCGCAAGGTCAAGCACGCCTACGACAAGGGCATCACCGCCAAGAAGGGCATCGAGTACTGACCAGAGCTACGGGCTCGGATCGACGAGCGCACACAGTCGCTGGTCGGTGCAGGCACGAGCTAGCCGGGCGTCGGTGGTTGCCAGCGACGCGTCGGATACCTGCGCCAAGGCGACGTACAGCCCGTCGCGGAGCGCGACGTTGTGGCGCAGTGCAAAGGCGATCGGGGTGAGGTCCTGGATGGGAACACGCTGGACCGAAAGGGCGGCGAGATCCTCCAACATCTCCTCGACGTCGAACGCTGTGAGCGCGCCGTCCCGATGCAAACGACCGAGCGCGGAGAGAACCTCTGCATCCATGTGCCCCGCCGTGGCCAACGCTGCGTCGTGTGGCAACCGATGTCCGTTGACCAGCAGATCGACGACAGCGGAGGCATCCACGACCACGGCCTTGGTTGCAGCCTCAACCACGTAGTTCCGACGGTCCGTCGTCTTCGTAGCGAGCGCCCCGAACCGTCTCGGCCGCGTCGACTTCGACATGACGACCCTCGGCAAGCCACCTGGCGCGCCGACGGGTGATTCGCTCCATCCATTCGTCCATGGTCGATGTCGCCACGTGGTCCTCCAGCATCTTGACGGTGTACTGCCGCAGCGTCATGCCCGCTGCCGCGGCACGACGCTGCAACTCGTCGTGCACGTGGTCCGGAACATCGCGAATGTGCATGTTGACCGACATGTACGTACTCTAACCTCCGTGGTAGCAGTTCGCTACCACGGAGGGTGAGCTAGGCCTTCACCCACTCGTGGATGCGGCGGATGCCTTCCTCCATGTCGGCGTCGGCCATCGCAAAGCTGAATCGGGCGTAGCCCGGCGTGCCGAACGCCTCGCCAGGCACGAACGCCACCTTGGCCTCACTGAGGATGTTGTCGGCCAGTTCCAGCGTGCTGCTGCTGACCGTTCCATTGGGTCCCAATGGTCGACCGAGCAACGCCTTGAAGTTGGGGTAGCAGTAGAACGCTCCCTGGGGAACGATGGCGACGACATCGGGAATGTCGTTGAGCATGTGATGCATGGTGACGGCGCGTCGGGCGAACGCATCGCGCATCATTTCCACCGCCGACAGGTCGCCCCTGACTGCCTCGAGTGTGGCCACCTGGGCAACGTTGTCGACATTGGAGGTGCTGTGCGATTGGAAGTTGATCGCCGCCTTCATCACATCGCCGGGCCCGATCATCCAGCCGACGCGCCAGCCGGTCATGGCATAGGTCTTGGCCACACCGTTGACGATGACGCACTGGTTGGCCAACTCGGGAACAACCGTGGGCATGCTGACGAACTTGTTGTCGCCATAGACGAGGTGCTCGTAGATCTCGTCGGTGAGGACCCATACACCGTTGTCGACGGCCCATCGCCCGATCGCCTCGACCTCGTCGGGTGAGTAGATCGCACCGCTCGGGTTGTCGGGACTGACGAACAGCAAGACCTTGGTGCGCGGGGTCAGCGCTGCGTCGAGTTGCTCGATGGTCGCCTTGAAGCCGGTCGACTCGTCGGTCTGGATCACGACCGGAACACCGCCGGCCAACGTGATGGCTTCGGGATACGTGGTCCAGTAGGGGGCAGGGCAGATGACTTCGTCACCCGGGTCGCACAACGCGGCGAAGGCGGTGAACACCGCGTGCTTGCCGCCGTTCGTGACCAACACCTGGCTGGCCTGACAGTGGAAGCCCGAGTCACGAAGCGTCTTTGCGGCGATCGCCTCGCGGAGCTCGGGCAGACCGGCCGCCGGCGTGTACTTGTGGTTTTTCGGATCGCGACAAGCGCGAGCCGCGGCCTCGACAATGTTGTCGGGGGTCGGAAAGTCGGGTTCGCCGGCCCCAAAGCCGATCACGTTCTCGCCTGTGGCCTTCAGTGCCTTGGCTTTGGCGTCGACGGCAAGCGTTGCCGATTCGGCGATGGCGGCGAGACGTGCGGACGTGCGATTCACTGATGAGCCCTTCGATGGAGTTGCGACCCGGATGCTACTGGCCACCCTCATCCGGACGCGGGCGACATTTTCGTCACACTCCGTTGGCCACTCAGTTCCAGCAGGCGAGACTGGTTCGGTGACGACGACCCCGACGATGCTGGACATTCCTCGCTCGATGCTGCCGAGCGACGGACGCTTCGGGTGCGGCCCATCGAAGATCCGCCCCGAACAGGCATTGGCGCTCGCCAAGGCGAACAGCAGACTGCTCGGCAGCTCCCACCGTCAGGCACCTGTGAAGAACCTGGTCGGATCGGTACGGCGTGGATTGGCCGAGCTCTTCTCGCTCCCCGACGGGTGGGAGATCGTGCTCGGCAACGGCGGATCCACGATGTTCTGGGACGTCGCCACCTTCGGGCTGATCGCCGACCGCAGCCAGCACTACGTGTTCGGCGAATTTTCGTCGAAGTTCGCCGAGGCGGCTGCGTCTGCACCCCACATCGGTGATCCCATTGTGACCCGTAGCGAGCCCGGCACACATCCACACATCGAGACGGCGGCTGACGGCGTCGACACTGTTGCGCTCACCCACAACGAGACGTCGACGGGCGTCGCCATGCACCTTCGGCGACCCGGCGGCAACGCATTGGTCATCGTCGATGCGACCTCTGCGGCCGGTGGCTTGCCGTGGTCGCCGAACGACGTCGACGTCTACTACTTCGCTCCGCAGAAGTGCTTTGCCAGCGACGGCGGGTTGTGGCTGGCAGCCTGCTCACCCACTGCCATCGATCGGGCGCGGAGCATCAAAGCGACAGGGCGGTGGGCGCCGGCCTCGCTCGATCTCAACATCGCGCTCGACAACTCCCTGGCCAACCAGACGTACAACACACCGGCACTGGCGACACTCGTGCTGCTCGACGAACAGCTGAAGTGGATGCTCGCCAACGGCGGCCTCCAGTGGTGCGTCGACCGATGCCGCACGTCGTCGAGCCACCTGTACGACTGGGCAGCAGCATCGGCGTATGCCACCCCGTTCGTCACCAATCCAGCGCAACGCTCGGCCGTCGTCGGCACTATCGACCTCGACGACACAGTACGTGCCGACGATGTGTGCGCGGCGCTGCGAGCCAATGGAATCGTCGACACCGACAGCTACCGCAAGCTCGGCCGCAATCAGCTGCGGATCGGTATGTTTCCTGCGGTGGAACCCGATGATGTCGCCATGCTCACTGGCTGCGTCGACTACGTCGTCGAGGCCCTCGCCGGGTGAATGTCGCCGACGTCCTGTCGACCCACTTCGACGGGGTCGCGCCGCTGGACCGGCCGATCATGGTGCTGGCCCTGCGTGGCTGGTTCGACATCGCCGAGGTTGCCACCACCGCCATCAACGAACTGTTCGCCGATCGAATCGCCCCCATCGTGGCCTCGATCGATCCTGATCCGTTTTTCGATTTCACGCAGGAACGCCCGCACGTCGAACTCGACGACGACGAGGTTCGCCAGATCCGTTGGCCCGACAACGAGTTTCGGTTCGCCCGCTTCCCGGGCACGCCTCACGATCTCGTCGTGCTGGCGGGGGTCGAGCCTCACCTGCGTTACGCGACGTTCGCCGACAGCGTGCTCGAAGTTGCCAGGCGCTCCAAGTGCGAAGTCGTCGTCACCGTCGGTGCGGTGGCCGACACCATCCCTCACACGCGACCTCCGCTCGTGGTGGGCAGCACCACCAACGTCGGTCTGCTCACTGCCCTTGGCCTGTCGCCGCCGCGGTACCAGGGCATCACGGGTCTGGTGGGCGTGCTGCAGGAGCGTCTCGATCGCGCCGGAATGCCGGCCATTTCGCTGCGGGTTGGCGTGCCTCACTACCTGGGCAACGCGCAGCATCCGCAATCGTCCATCGCCTTGCTGCAACACCTCCACCACGTGCTCGGCGTGCCCGTGCACACTGCACGACTTGCCGCCGAGGCGGCGCGCCGCAGGGTGCTGCACGACGAAGCGGTGGCCGACGACGAGCAGGCCAGCGCCTACGTGGCGATGCTGGAACGCGAGTACGACCAGCGTTCCGAGGAGGCGATTCCATCTGGCGACGATCTCGCCGCTGAATTCGAGAGGTTCCTGCGCGACCAGCGCGACGACGAGGACTAGATCGCCGGGCGCCGCGCCGTGTGTCTGGTCGCTACCCCGTCCGAGTGTTTGCCGCCCGTTTCCCGGCGAAGGAGTGTCTGGAGCCCCCCCCGGGGGGCGGCGGACACAACGATGAGCAAGCCCCAGGGGGCGGGGGAGCCAGCGGGGGG